>JBGQHD010000243.1:0-7120 GCA_041497795.1 Planctomycetia bacterium | reverse complement strand
TGAAGCGAGGCGAGGGCCGTCGCGGCATCGTCGAAGTTGCTTTGGAGTCACCATGATCGCGAACGACGAAGAATTGAATACAACCCTCGAGCGCATCCGGCATTTTCAGGCCCAGGTGGCTCACTTGCGCAAGGTGGAGACGAATCCCGAAACGTATCATCTCTCGGCATCAGGGTTTCTCGCCGAGATTGACCGCATGCAACTGGAAGTACGGGATTACCTTTCACTCCATCCCGCCGAGCTAGCGGCGACCCATTGACGGGATCATCGCCCGGGCGGAGTGGTCGCTGACCGAGCACTCGGCGAAAACGCGGCCTTCGATACTTTGAGAGCAAGCGATGGCTCTACGCGACCCCGTCGCTGTGTACAACGCCGCGAGCAACACGGAGGCCCACCTGGTGCGGCACGCCTTGGCCAGCGCCGACATCGAGGCCCATGTGACCGAGGATGTATCGCAAGTCGGCACCTGGGTCGGCGGCCTGGTGCCGGAAATCCACAAGCCGCAAGTGTGGGTGGACCGCGCCGACATCGAGCGGACCAAGCCGGTCCTGGAAGCCTACGAGCGAAACGCCGCCGAACGAAAAGCGGCCCGGGCTCGGCAAGCCGACAATGAGCCGCCAATCGAGGTGACCTGCGAGGATTGTGGGAAGACGACGAGTTTTTCGGCGGCGCTGCGCGGGTCGGTGGAGCAGTGCCGGCACTGCGGCGCGTATGTGGATGTTGGCGACGACGAACTTGAGGTCGGAGGGAACTTGGAGTCAGATGATTAACGGGCGCGCCTCTCTGTGCAAGGCCGCGGAGTAGAGTGGTATACTGGGACGATGAGAATCTGCGAACTGGTCTGGCCGGAAGACCAGATCGATCACATCGATGAGTGCCAAGAAGCTGCCCAAGACCGACTCCATCCAGAAACTGGCCCAGTTTTGGGACACGCATGACCTGACCGACTTCCAGGAGCAATTGGAAGAAGTAAAAGAGCCGGTCTTCGAGCGGGCGACCGCCGTGACCGTGCTTCTCTCGTCTGGCGAAGCGCGGGCGGTCAAGCGTCTGGCGAAAACCAAGGGAATCAAAGACGCGGACTTGATTCGTGAATGGGTTTTGGAGAAGGTGAACGGATCGTAGCGCGGCGACGGCAAGCAACTCAAAGATCACGAAAGCCACTCCGGCCCATGGCCTACGACCTCTACAAAACCCTCGACCTTCCTCCCACCGCCTCGCCGGAGGACATTCGCCGCGCGTACTACCAGATGGTGCGCAAGCACCCGCCGGAGAAAGACCCCGAGCGGTTCCAGCAAATCCGCCGGGCCTACGAGACCCTCTCGGACGAGAAGGCCCGCCGCGAATACGATTCCCTCCAAGAACACGGCGACGAGATCACCGGCCTTTACAGCCAGGCCGTGCACCTGATGGAGCAGGGGCATTGGGAGACCGCCGCCGCCCGGCTCAAGCACGTGCTCGTGCTCTCGCCCGGCAACCAGTCGGCGCTCAACAGCCTGGGCGTCTGCCTGCTGCACGCCGAGAAGTTCCAAAAAGCCAACGAGGTCTATCGCGACCTGGTGCGCGAGCACCCCGACGTGGCGCTCTACCAGTTCAACCTCGGCATCTCGCTGTTCGAGATGGCCGAGGCCACGCGGCACGGCAAGCAGCCTCGCGGCGAAACGGCGTTCGACGAGCTGTACGCGCAGGCCCGCGGGCATTTCGTCAAGGCCGCCGAGCTGCAGCCGCACAACCCGGACCACTACATCGCGGTGGCCCGCACGTACATCGAGCAGGGGAACTACGCCCAGGCCCTGCAATGGGCCGAGCGGGCGGCCAGCGCTCGCGGCAAGACCGACTTTCACGACTTCGAGGCCCTGTTCTGGATCTGCCTGTTCCAGCTCCGCATGGCCGACCTGCCGGCCGTGGAGCGCACCGCTCAGCGGATCGGCGAGCTGATGCCCAAGGGGGGTGACGGGGACGACGTGCGGCGGTTCGCCGCCTTCCGCTTCGCCCGCATCGGCATCGACCTGTATGAGAACAAAGCGATCGAGCCGGCCGTCGTCTTCTTCCGGATCGCTTGCCAGTTCGACCCTCAGGACGACGACCTGCGGCACATACACCAGGGGGCCCGCGAAACGCTGGCCACCTGCGAGGCCTTCGACCGGCTGATGGAAGACGATGCGGTCATCAACCCGCTCAAGCGGCTCTCGGCCGTGTGCATGGCCCTCTTCTTCGAGGAGAAGATCGAGAACATCCAGCTCGTCATGGAAGACGTCTTCAACGAGCTGGACACCTACCGCATGACGGACGTGCTGGCCGCCGTGCGGCATCTGCGGCAGCAGTACCCCCAGATCATCGAGATCAACCCCGGCATGTTCGGCGACATGGAGCGGATCGCGGCCGAACACGCGGGCTCCGCGGGCCAGGAGCAAACCGCCGACGCGCCTTATCCGGGCGACGAATTCTCCACCGAGCAGCCCGCTCCCTCCAGTCTCGCCGCGCGTCTGAAGGCCTGGATGCGGCGGCTGGGGAAACACGCGGACTGACGGGGTGCACTCGCCCGAAGCGGCCAGCGGACCGCCAAGTCACGCCTCGTTTGCCCGCTTGCGCTCGCGAGTGTCTCGCGGACCAACTCATGCCCGCGATAGACCGCGCGCGGGCCGCGGGCGTGTGGGCCCAGAATTCCTGGCGATAGCAAGTGCTTGTCGGAAGACGCGATAATCTCAGCCATGGCCGCCACGGCGGATCTTGCCTCCGCCAGGCGATGTTCAAAACCAGAAGGCTTGCCTGACCGCCATCACGCCACCGTGGGGCTTGCCCGGGCAAGCCCCACGGTGGCCGTTCGCGCGCCATCTGTGCCAGAAAGTTTAGTCACGCACGACATTCTTGTCTGCCAGGCAGGCAGGAATGCCTGCCCCACTCGTCTCGCGGAGCGAGACGGCCACACTCTGGCAGGCTGGAAGCCTTCCCCGCGTCAGTGGCCGGCGTCGCGCAGCTGGCGCATCACGCGCTCAAAGCTCGGCGAGCCCTCCGGATTGTAGAGATACTCGAACAGGTCGGTGATCTCCTGCAACGTCAGCTCGTTGAGCAATCCCTCGGGCATGGTCGAGACCTTGGAGGGGGCGATCCGCTCCACGGCGGCGCGCTTGATCCGCATCTGTTCGCCGCTGCTCAGCAGGATGTTCAGCACGTCCGGTCCGGCCTCGCCGACGATGCCGGTGAATTGCCGGCCATCGACGGTTTGGATGGTCTTGCTGGCGTACTGGTCGGAGATGACGTGCGACGGATAGATGATCGACTCGAGCACCTCCCGCTTCTGGAAGCGGCGGCTGATCGTGGAGAGGTCCGGGCCGATGCCCTCGCCCGTGCGGCCGAAGCGGTGGCACTTGGCGCACTGGGCCTTGACGAAGACCGCGGCGCCGTGGGTGGCGTCGCCCTGCGTCTCCGGCTCGCTGAGGTGCGTGAGCAGCGAGTCGAAGTTCCAGGCGCTGGGCTGGGCCGTTTTCGGCAGGTCGGCCGGTGGGCTGTCGGGGTATTGCTTGGCATACCAGGTTTGCCAGGCCTTGAGGGCCACGTCCCAGCGGTCGTCGGGCTTGCTGCGTTGCTCGCCGTACCAATGTTCCAGCAGCTCGAGGGCGTGGTTGGCGCCATTTTCCTTCAGCCGCAGGCCGCAGAGGATGACGTACCGGGTCGGCTCGGCAGCCTGGCGCGGCGGGCCACCCTCGACCAGCTTGAGCTGGCTGAGCACCTCAACGGCGGCGTCCCCTTCCAGGATCGGTAGCGAGCGAATGAGTAGCGGCCAGTTCTTGCCGCCGGGCGATTGGGCCAGCCCCATCGCCACGGTGGTCCGCCGCGACGGGTCGCGCTCGAACAGCTCGCGCAGGTAGCGCATGCCATCCTCATCGCGGCTGCGGGCCAGCACCGCCACGATGCCGGTTTGCAGCCGCCGCGCGGGCTCGCCTGGCACCTCGTTGAGCTTGCCGTCCAGGTCCTCCAGGCGCTTGAGCATGTTGGCGCCCGGGTCGGTGGGCAACGTCACCAAGGCCCCTAGGGCGGCGCCGGGCCAGCGCGTGGCCTTGGCCAGCACGGCGTCTTGTTCCTCGGCGGTGAAGGTGGCGACGAAGTCGCGGGCGATGTTGTCCACGTAGCGGCTGAGGCTGTGGCCGCCTTCGATCGCCCGGGCCTTCTCATAGAAATCGAGCACCTCCAGCCGCTGCTCGGTGGTCCAGCCGCGGGCCAGGAACCTGGCCGTGCAGGCCAGGTGCAGCTTCTCCTCCATCGGCTCGTTGGAGCGAAGCTGCTCGACGAAGCGGCTGGCCACCGTCTCGTCCTGCAGATACACCAGCAGCCGCACCAGCTCGCGATTGATGCGCCGGGCGCCGTCGGCATTGCCCGCGGTCAAGGCCGGATACTCTTGCGAGAGTTGCTTGCGCAGCGGCGCCGGCACTTCGCCCGGAGGAATGGCGCCCACGTGGAGCGCGACTTGGATCACGCGCAACAGATCGACGAAGTCGCCGTCGTTGAGGAAGCCGCGGAGGACGCGATCGGCCGCCGTCAGCACGGCGGCGGCGGTCGCCTTGTTGGGCTCCGCCGCCAGAAGCACGACCGCGCCGTGGTTGAAGATCCGCGGCGACTTGTTGTTCAGCACCTCGTTGCGCCACTTCTCGGCGGGGATCTGGTCCAGCGCGCGGCGCGCCGACCAGGCGACGAAGCGATCCTTGTCGGTCAAGAGCGGCAACACGGCTTCTACCGGCGGCTCGTGCTGGCTGCGGACCAACGCCTCGCAGGCACGGCGGCGGACCGTGGAGTCGTCATCGGCCAATAGCTCCACGAGCCGGGCCTTGGTCTGATCGTTGGCGTGCTGCCCCATCAGGGCGGCGGCCTTGCCGCGGACTTCGCATTGCTTGTCCTTCGACAATTGAATGAGCAGCGATGGCGTGGGGAACGGCCCGTACAGGTGCATCAGCTCCAGGGAGCGCACCCGGTCGCTCACCTGGGCCTCGGAGTCCTTCACCAGGTTCGTGAGCTGCCGGTCCCACTCCTGCTTCATCTCTTCCTGCACTCCGGCGATCTTGTCGCGGGCAAAGGCGCTATTGAACTGCGGCTGGCGGACCGCCCGGCCGATGCCGGCCAGCTTGGGCTGCGGCCCGGCGTCGCCGGTGTAGACCACGCGGTAGATGCCCCCTTCGGTGCCGCGGCCGCCGGTGCAGAAATACAGCCAGCCGTCGGGGCCGACGGCCACGTCGGTGACGTTCAGCGGCTTGCCCTCGAGGAAGACTTCGCTCGAGGCCTTGTAGGTGCCGTGGGCCGTCTGCGTCTTGATGCACAGGATGCGGCCCAGCGTCCAGTCGCAGAGGAACAGCGCGCCGCGGTACTCGGCCGGGAACTTGGTGTGTTCGTACACCTCCAGCCCGGTCGGCGAGCCGCGCCCCGTTTCCAGCAGCGGCGGCAGGCTGTCGTGGTAATAGTTCGGCCATTTCGACCAGCCGCTGCGCCAGCCGTATTCGCCGCTGGGCACGACGTGCACCAGCCGCGTGGGCCGGTACCAGGGCGCGCCTTCGTCCCACTCCATGTCGGAATCGTAGGTGAACAGCTCGCCGTCGCGATTGAAGCAGATGTCGTAGGGATTGCGCAGGCCGCCGGCCACGTGCTCCACGTGCTTGCCGTCGAGGGTCAGCCGCACGATGGCGCCGCCGGGGGCCTTGATGCCCACCGCGTGGCCGCCCGGGTCTTCGTACTTGGGCTGGATCAGGTCCCCTTCGTAGTAGCGGCGATAGGGGCTGTTCTCCGATGGCTTGGCATGCAGGCCGGCGTGGTTGCCGATGAGGACGTAAAGCCAGCCGTCCGGGCCCAGCGTCAGGGCGTGGGGGCCGTGCTCTCCCATGCCCCCCTTGAACTTGAGCAGCAGCGTGACGGTTTCGGCGACGCCTTCGCGGTCGCCGTCCTCGTCGCTCAGGCGATACAAGCCGGCCCCTTCCGGCCCGTCGCCCACCGCGTAGACCTCGCGGTTGAGCGGCAGGATGCCTTGGCAGTTCTTGATCTTGTCGTTGAGCGGCTTGACCGTTTCATAGCGGCCGTCGCCGTCGCGGTCTTCGATCAATTGCAGGTGGTCGCCTTCGCGCGAGGCGATGATGTTGCCCCACTCGTCGAAGGCCATGGCGATCAGCGAGCCGGTTTGCAGCGGGCTGACGACGCGCTCCACGCGAAAGTCCGGCGGCAGCTTGAAGCGGCCCGGCGTCGAGCCGTCGGTCGTTCGCACGTTGTCGTGCCAGGGAGGCGTGCGGCCGAATTCGCCCAGGGCGACCGCGCCGCCCCAGGTGGCATCGTCGAGATTGACGCTGTTCCAGCGCGGCAGCTCTTTGTCGGTGCAGCGCCAGCTCGCATCGGTGGAATAGGAAACGAACGTGTCGCTGGAGTTGCGCAACACGACCCGCGCCACCAGGCCAGCCGCGCCTTGCGGAGCGCGTTTCTCGGCCCGGATGGCTACCACGTTGCGGCCGGAGACGAGCAGCGGCTTGATGTCGTGCCGATCGAGCACGCGCCAGTTGCCGCCGGCGGCGACGCGGCGGCCGTTGACGTACAGCTCGTAACGCTCGTCGGCCGCGATGTCGATCTGGCCGTAGACCGGCTGTTTGATGAAGAACACTTTGCGGAAGAAGGCCGCGCCGTCGGCGCCGCGCGGCCCCGGCCGCCAGATCCATTGGGCCTCGCCCGACTCTTGGGCCGGCTGCTGGGCCGCGGCCCAAGCAGGCAGGAGCGCTAGCAGCAACAGCGGAGCAATGGCTCGACGGTGCATGACTTGACCTCGACGTGGGGCAGGGACCGCTCGGCGCGCGCCGGAGGTACGGGCGCTCTATTGAGCTAATTCGCCTAAGGGGGCGGCGAACCGTAGCAAAACTGCCTGGGAGCCGCCAGATCAGCCGCGCCAGCCCGCGCATCGTCGCTGCGCCCGCCGTCACGCAGTCACAGCGGTGCTGGCATGCGCGCGCCCCCGCTGCCGGGGTCCATGACACGTTTTGGTTTTACGCGGCGGTGCTGTTACAGCGTTGGCGGCGTTGGAGGGTGGAGCGGCGGCGGTGGGAGCAGCCTGGCCGTTGGGCGAAGAATGCAGTGAATCGATCGTCTTCGCTGAGCAGTGCAG
>JBGQHD010000242.1:0-7129 GCA_041497795.1 Planctomycetia bacterium | reverse complement strand
CGCCGCGCGATACACTTCCCGATCCAACTTGGGCAACAATCCGTCCACGGCCTTTCTCCTTGTCTAAGATGCGATGCGAAAACCACGTTGCCCAAGTTTCGCAAACCTCGCAGCCTGGCGCCAGTCTTTTTTGCCACACACGCGAGCGCGGTAGTGGGGTCTTTTCGGTGACGGTCAGGCTGGTGTCAAGTGAAATCCAGTTCAGTCTGCTCGCCCAAGCCATCTCCAGCAGGGTCAGCATCAAATCGAGCAGCCGCGAACGGCGGTGCCGTCGCGGCGGTCCACCCCCTTCGGTCTGCGGCGCTTTATACGGGTTTTCGTCCACCGCCCCATTCTAGCGTCTCTCGCGCCCTGGCCAAATTCCGTTTGCTCCATGACGCGCCGCGATGCACAATCAGCCGATGCTGAACGGATGTCCGTCAACAAACCAAGCGGTTTGTCTGCGACTTCAGGTTCGGTCTGGAGTGGTTGCATTTTGCTCGTGGTATGTCCGGATCACTTGGGCGTGCACGAGCGCGGCCGCGAATATTCACCCGAGCGCAAGACCGCGTCTGTTACGCTTCGAGGGCCAGTCGGCTGCCGCCCTTCGAGAGATCAAAGCAAATCGCGACGCCGGTCTTCTGCCGCTGGAACGTGCCAGGTTTCAGATCGAGCGGCTTACTGACCTCTTTCAATTCCACCGGCTTGCCGCCCACGGTGAGCTTCGGCACCGCGCCCTCAGCAGCACGCACCTCCACGGTAAACCCCGGGCAAGCAAACGGCGCCGTAAACGTGATCTCATCCCCCTTCTTCTCGATCTTCGTCAGCTCCTTCGCCGCCCAGTAGCGGGCGATCTCGCTGTTCTTCAGCCAGATCAGGTTGTCGTAGCGGGCGTTGAGCCGAGCGACCACCTCTTTGAAGATGTTGAATCCCAGCTCCAGGCCGTTGAAGTAGACGCCGGGCCAGTGGCAGACGATGATCGCCGGCTCGCCGCGGGCGATGACTTCGACCATGCGGCCCGCTTTCAGGTCGCGGGTGATGAGCTTGTCGGCCGAGCCTAGCTCCAGGCCGTCCCAGCCGCCGAACCAGTCGCTGGTGCAACCGATGATCGAGACCACGCACTTGGGGTTCGGCCCCTCCAGGCCGGCGGCGTATTGTACCTGCGGGGCCACGCTGTGGTCGTCGATGTAGAGGTGCCGGAAGTAGTGCGGGATTTCGGCCCCGAACACGTCGCGCACCGCTTGCAGCGTGCCCTGGGCCAGCTCCGGCAGTGCCCGGTTGCCGAAGCCGCCGGGCGTGGTGATGCCCTCGCACGGCAGGCCGGCGTTCTTCAGGATCCGCAGGGCGTAGGCCATGTACTCGGCCAGCTCGTCGGCCGATTTGCCGACGCTCCAGCCCCAGTTCTCCAGGTATTTCTCGCTGCGCTCTTCGTGCGGCCGGCCGGTCTTGGGGTCGATGATCCAGGTGTGCGTGACCATCTCCGGGTGGATGTCCCAATTGGGCGTCATGAAGTCGCGGACCAGGGCCACGCTCTCCTCCAGTTCCTTGCGCGTCCAGCCAGGCATCCGCCGATCGATCCAGCCCACGCAGGCCGGGTAGGGGATGACGCTGTACTTGCCGCGGACGCCGTGCTCGCGGCACCACTCGCCGAACTTGCGGACGAAGGCGTCGGGAATCTCCCGCGGCAGCTTTCGCCAATCCTGCTTGTAGCGATCGGGAAACACTTCGGCGAAGTGCGGAATGCAGAAGTGGGCCAGGTTCACCAGGCAGGTGGAATCGTCGATGATCAGGCTCACCGGCACCCGGCCGCGCGGGTTGAGGACTTTGACGTCGGCCGATTGCTTCGGCCGCTGGCCGGGCAACTGAGCCAGGCCCTCGGCGTTCTGCAATGCCCAACTGCCGGCGGCCAGGCCGGCGGCAGACGTGCGGAGGAAATCGCGGCGGGAGAGGGTGGACATGACTGGCTCCGACGTTTTCGCGATGGGGCACGCGGACAGCGATTGCGACAGCCGCCTCATGGTTGTCTAATTCGCATGCGAGGGTCAAGCGCCGCTTGGCAACCACGTGCCCACGTGCCCAAACCGGATTGACGATCATGGTGATTGGTGATACATTGTTAATACAATGTAGTACCGCCCTGGGAGGATTGCGATGATCAAGACGCTGACCAAGCACGGCAATAGCTGGGCGCTAGTGATCGACAAGCCGGTGCTCGAGCTGCTGAAGATCGATCCGGAGACACCCCTGGAGATCAGCACGGACGGCCAGAGCATCACCGTATCTCCCGTCCGCCCCGATCGCCGGTCGAAGTTCCGGGCTGCCTTGGATAAGACCAACCGCCGGTACGGCCGCGCTTTGAAGAAGTTGGCGGACTGAGTATGACCGTGGCATTCCTGACACTTGAGGAAGTGTTGGAGATTCACCGCGACCAGATCGAACGGTACGGTGGCGCGGAGGGGATTCACGATGTGGCTTGTTGCACTCCGCCTTGGCACAACCGTCGGCGGCATTCGGCGGTGAGCTGCTGCACAAAGACGTGTTCGAGATGGCGGCCGCCTATCTGTTCCATATCGTGCAAAACCACCCGTTCGTGGACGGCAACAAGCGCGTGGGGGCGGTCGCCGCAGTCGTGTTTCTCGAACTGAACGGTGTGGAAACTGGGGCGTCGGAAGACGAGTTCGAAGCACTGGTGTGGGAAGTAGCTCGCGGCCAATCGGAAAAGGCACGAATCGCCGAGTTCTTTCGGCATCACGCTGCGGATGAACGCGGATAGGCGGTAGTGAACTCACGCTTCCACGAGGTACGACCCGACCGTCAATCGCCGGGCTTTGCCGGCTTGTTGACAGTCCCAGACGCTGACCGACGCCCGCGGCGGGTCACGCCCGGCCCGATGCGGCCAGGCCGCGCATGATGTAGTCGATCACGGCGGTCGGCTCGGTGCTGATGGCGACGTCCATGTTGGGCCGCCACTGCGGGTTCGAGCGGCGGTCGAGCACCGTCGCTCCGGTGGTCAGCTCCCCCGAGGTTTCCACGTCGCCCGCCATCCGCACGGTCTGGAAGAGCTCGGGATGCGCCACGGCCGCCAGGGCCACGACCTCGTGCAGATAGATCGATTCCAGGCCGAGCCGCTCGCGCTGGGCGCGAAAGGCGTAGGGCAGCACTTTGCGGAGGAACCGCCCGGCGCGGGTCGATTCCGGGGGAAGTTTGTCGAGCAGGCTGAGATCGAGGCTGACCTGCCGCGCCACGTCGAGCGGAATCA
The DNA here is from genome assembly GCA_041497795.1 of Planctomycetia bacterium. GTDB lineage: Bacteria > Planctomycetota > Planctomycetia > Pirellulales > S012-138 > JBGQHD01. The sequence goes on along the minus strand of JBGQHD010000242.1, from coordinate 3,891 downwards.
GCGTCTTCGTGCAGCGCGAGCGGAGCACGAAACGGGCCGCCTGCGGCGCGGTGAAGAAGTTGAACTCCGCGGCGGGGGTCACGTCGCCCGGTCCGCCCAGCGTGCCGCCGAGGATCACGAGCTGCACTTTTTCGGCCAGCGCCGGCTCGCGACGGAAGACGCCCGCGATGTTGGTCAGCGGCCCCAGCGCGACCACCGTGACATCGTCAACCGCCGAGCGGATTTCGTCGGCCATCACCTTTTCCGACGAGTGAGTCTTGTGCAGCTCGGCCACGGCCAGGCCGGCGTGGTTCAGCCCGTCGGCCCCGTAGAGGTCGGCCGCCGGGTCGTCGCTTACGCGCTCCCCCTCGCCGGCGCTGCCGATCCGCGGCCAACGGGGCGGATCGAGCTGCTCGATCACCGCCTGCACGTTGCGCGTGGCCATTTCGGGCGGAACGCTGCCGCCCACGGCGGTGACGGCCACCAGGTCGAGGCGAGGGTCGTAGAGCGCCAGGCACATGGCCACGGCGTCGCTGATGCCCGGATCGACGTCGAGAATCACCTTCCGTGCCATGGCCGCCCCAAGTTTTACTCGTAAAGGTCGAGAACCGCGCAGGGTGAATTCTAGGGGTTGCGGCTCCGGGGAACAAGGAATGAATGCCGTTGGCGTGGTTGCAGCAAGTGATTGCTGAAGGGGCCGCGGTGGCGGTAGGCTAAAGGGGATGACAAGGTGAGGCGGCAGAACAGAACCGAACGTCCAACGTCCAACGTCCAACGTCCAACGTCCAACGTCCAACGTCCAACGTCCAACATCGAACGGCAACTGCGCTCATGGAATTCATTGAAATGACCGGCAAGACGTTGTGGCGCGTGATCGACCACGACGAGGAAGCGCTCACCCGCGATGACCTGCGCGCGGTGGGCGTCCGCGACGACAGCCTGGTCCGCGTCAACCGCCAGGGAGACCTCGAGCTACGCAAAGCGGGCGGCTGGGACATCATCGGCGGCCTGATCGGCGACTACGAGCATCGCGTGCGCGAGGCCACGGACTGGGACTGGGCGTAGGACGGAACCGTTCCCATGCGCAGCGGCATCGCGGCCGAATGAAAGCGAACGTCCAACATCGAACATCCAACGTCCAACATCGAACGGCTCCTTCGTAAGCGTTCGATGTTGGACGTTCGGCGTTGGACGTTGGACGTTCATCGCACCCACTCTCGCCACAGCGGGAGCATGGCGGCGAGGAACACTCTTCCGGCCTGCGAGCTCAGACCGTAGACTGAATCGAGTCGCTTTCAGTCCATCTTCCGCGTTTCCAGGAGCTCAAGCGTGAGCCCAGCACGCGATCGTTCGCCGCCGCGACGTTGGTCCCTGGGCCGGTTTCTGAACCAGGGGCAATGGACGATTCTCCTGGTCCTGTACGCGGCGATCATCTTCGCGGGACTGTTCTCGGTCGATTATCGCGACACGTCGCCGAACCACTCCCTGGCGGCCTGGCTGGCGATCGTCATTCGCGTCTATGCCTTCCATATCGGTCTGGTTTGCGCAGTCGTGGCGGCGCTGGCCTTGGTGACGCTGCGGCTGGGCCGGCTCTTTTGCACGCTGCCACTGATGCTGTTCTGCCTGTGGGAAGAGTTGGGCGATTATCGCAACAAGCCCGTGCCGCCGGCCGCCGGCGAGACCATCACCGTGATGACCTATTGCCTGTACCCGGCCAACCCGCCGGACGCCGCCGCCGTGCTCAGCGAGGTGCAGCAAGCCAACCCCGACGTGCTCCTCTTGCAGCGGTTCACGAACGAGTGGAGCGGCGCGCTGCACGAGACGCTGGTACGGACAATGCCGTATTATCAACCGATCGTCCGGGACGACGGACTGGGGACGGCGATCTACTCCCGCCGTGCTTTTGACTACCCCGACGACGATCGGGCTGGGGCGATCGCCCTGGCCAACAAGCAAGTGCGGCAGGCCCGCGCCGTGATCCACATCGACGGCAAGCCCGTCGCGATCTACTGCCTCCGCCTGCTGCCGCTGCTGCGGTCCGACTGGGCGACGGCCAACCGCGTGCAATTCGCCGACTTGCTCGAATACCTGCAGAAGGAGAAGCTGCCTGCCATCGTGGCCGGCGACTTCAACTTCACGCGGCGCACGAAGCAGGGCCGCCACCTGCGCGACGAGTTGGGATACATGGATGCCTATCAATGGGTGGGCCAGGGCCGCGGCGGCACGTGGCCGGCCAACCACAAGGCGACCTGGTTGCCGCTGATGCAGCTCGACCACGTCTATCTTTCGCAGGGGCTCGTTTGCACGGAGTGCCGCACGGGCCAGGCCGCCGGCTCAGACCATTTGCCGGTGATTGCCCGCATCGGCTTCTCCACGGAAGGCGGCGGAAACAAATCCGCCACGGAACTCGTGAAGACCGATGAGCGCAACCGGACCGAATTGCCAAAGACCGATCTGACGGCTGCGGCGAAGACGTCGACCCCGCCTCGCCCTCGACGTCCGTAGCCAGCGCTACGTCGAGAAAATCGGTGGCCAGTGCGTCCTCCTCGCTGCCGCTGTCGCTGCTGCCCCCTCGCGAACGGCCGCCGCGGCGCGATCCGCTAACGGTCGGGGACGGCGGTTCGCCGCCTCGCCGAGATCCGTTTGTGCCGAGAGACGAGCCGCCGGAGCGATCGCCCGATGCCCCGCCCCTGCGCGCGCCGGGCGGCAGCCGGTAAACTGACGGCGAAGCGGTAGGTGCCGCGAGCCGAGCGGCACCGGAAGCGCCGCGCGTGTCCGCGCATCCCGTCCCGCTCGGCTCGCGGAACCTACTCGAACGGATTCGTCATGCCATCCAGCGCATCGTACGACTGCATCATCATCGGCGGCGGGCACAACGGCTTGGTCGCCGCCGCCTACCTGGCCCGCGCGGGGCGGCGCGTGTGCGTGCTCGAGCGGCGGCACGTGCTGGGCGGCTGCGCCACGACCGAGGAGCTGTGGCCGGGCTACAAAGTTTCGACGGCGGCGTATGTCATCAGCCTGTTCCTGCCGTCAATCATCGAAGAGCTGCGGCTGCGCGAGTATGGCCTGCGGATCCTGCGCCGCAGTCCTTCCTCCTTCACGCCGCTGCCCGACGGCCGCAGCCTGCTGATGGGCCCCGACGGCGACCTGAACCAGCGCGAGATCAGCAAGTTCAGCCTGCGAGACGCCGAGGCCTTCCCGCGTTACGAGGCGATGCTGGAGCACGTGGCCGCGGTGATTGAGCCGCTGCTGTCGGAGACGGCCCCCGACCCGTTGCCGCTCCCCTCGACGTGGCGGCGCATCGGCGTGGCCAAGCGGCTGCGTGACCTGCGGCGGCTGTGGAACGTGCACTCGGCCGCCGGCGCGCTGGGTGCCCAGCTTCCCGAGGCGATCGAGCTCTTGACCGGGGCCGCCCGGCCGATCCTCGACCGCTGGTTCGAGAGCGACGTGCTGAAGGCCACGCTGGCCACCGACGCCATCATCGGGGCCTTCCTTTCGCCCTCGTCGCCCGGCAGCGCCTACGTGCTGATGCACCACGTGATGGGCGAGGCCGGCGGCGCACGCGGCGTGTGGGGCTACGTGCAAGGCGGCATGGGGGGGCTGGCCACGTCGCTGGAGCGGGCATGCCTGGACCTGGGCGTGGAAATCCGCCGCGAGGCGCCCGTGCGGCGGATACTCACGGTCGACGGCCGCTCCGGTGGGCGCGCCGTGGGCGTGCAATTGGAGGACGGCAGCGATCTGGCGGCATCGGCCGTGGCCTCGAGCATCGACCCGCACTGGACGTTCGAGCGGCTGCTCTCGCCGGAGGATCTGCCCGAGGACTTCGCCCGCGCCGTGGCACGGATCGACTATTCGTCGGCCTCGGCTAAGATCAACCTGGCGCTGGCCGAGCCGCCGCGGTTCACGTGCCTG
>JBGQHD010000241.1:0-7131 GCA_041497795.1 Planctomycetia bacterium | reverse complement strand
AAATTCCATGAGCTGTGCAAACACGAATTGACCGTCGAACACAAGACCCTCCTGGGCAAAAAAGAACCTGCCCTGCCAGGGTCCAATGTGCTCGCCAGTTCAAGTCGTGTACACGCATCGTTCGACGGAAGTCGCGTTATTCTGGTAGCTTAGTGAAACACCCGGTTCGTTAGCCGGACAGCAGTGATACTGCGTCTCAACACCCGGGGGTCGCCGAGTCTCAACAGCGATTTCCAAGAAAACCTGCCGCCGCGCGCCAGCGGTGACAAATCGGGGTTTTCCGCCAGATCACCTGACGCCGGCTCTCAGTTCGGCTCAGGGCGCGTATGAACATCGCGGGGTTGGCTTTCGCTGGAGCGTTTTTCAGGGGCCGCAAGTTGACACCACGTCTCATCACGATGGTCCGCCGGCGACCGCCCCCAAATTTGCATCTTTTCAAAGGCGGCGGTCCTGACATAACATCGGGCCGGCTGTCGTGGGGCAGACATTCCTGCCTGCCTCGCGGACAGGGGCAGACAGTCAGTCTGCCCGCAAGACAGCGTTGTCGGCAACGCCACCGGGCGGATCCGCGGCACCCTCATCACCCTGGGAGACACCGCCATGAACCATAACGGCATCATCAAGAAGCTCAACGAAATCCTGGCCCACGAGTGGACCGGCGTGGCCCAATACGCCCAGCAGGCCTTCATGGTCCGCGGCCTGTGGCGCGAGGCCTACTCCGGCTTCTTCATGCACGGGGCCGAGGAGTCGTTCGGCCACGCCAAGAAGATCGGCGAGAAGATCGTCGCCCAGGGCGGCATTCCCACCATCGAGCGCAACAAGGTCAAGCAATCCGACGATCTGCGGGAGATGCTCGAGCACGCCCTGGAGTTCGAGCGCACCGCCGTGCGGCACTACGCCGAAGCGCTGGAGCTGTCCACCGACGACCGGCCGCTGACCGTGCTGCTGGAGGACCTGATCCTGGAAGAGCAGGACGGGGTCGATGAACTCGAAAAGCTGCTCCGCGACGAGAAGTCCGCCGCGGCCGCCACGCCGAAGAAGGTCGCCAAGGGCAAGGTGGGGTAAGAAAGTGGGGCACGTTTACAAACGTGCCCGAGCCGCTGCCGCCGCCCGTCATTTGGTGTCATCCTGAGCGCAGCGAAGGATCTCGATGCGCCGCGCAACCGAGATCCTTCGCTGCGCTCAGGATGACATGCGCACAGTGAAGTCACGTCAGCACCCCGGCTGCTCCCAAGCAGCCGGGGTGCTGGCGTTGGCACGCTCAGGCTCACCTGCCGCCCAGGAAGTAGCCCATCAGCTTCCACCCTTCCGGGAACGCCAACTCCGACTGTCCCGCCGTAACGTCGTCATACGTCCGGTTGTCGTCAGGCCGCACGCCCGTCCCCGCGATGGCAAACGGCACGCAGCCGTGGCTGTGCGTCTTGGTTCGCAGCGGCGTGGGATGGTCGGGCGTGACCAGGAGGCGATACTCGCCCGCCGCCCGCAGCGCCGCGTGCAGCGGTCCGACGATGTGCCGGTCGATCTCCTCCAGCGCCTTGATCTTGGCGGCGCAGTTCCCCTCGTGCGAGGCCTCGTCGGTCGCCTCGACGTGCACGCACACCAAGTCGGTCCGCTTCAGCGCCTCGGCCGCGTACCGTCCCTTGGCCGCGTAGTCGGTGTCGAGATAGCCGGTCGCGCCAGGCACTTCGATCCGCTCCCAGCCCAGGAGCGCCGCCAGCCCGCGCAGCAAGTCCACGGCGGTAATCATCGCCCCCCGCTTGCCGTACAGCTCGGCGAACGGCCGCAGCGCCGGGGCGCGCCCTTGGCCCCACAGCCAGATGTTCGTGGCCGGCAGTTTGCCCTGGTCGATTCGGGCGGCGTTCACCGGATGTTTGGCGAACAGCTTGATGCTGTCGCGCATCAGCTCGTTCAACAGGTCGCTGCCCGGCCCGCGCGGATAGTCGTCGAGCACCGACTTATCGGTGAGATCGTGCGGCGGCGTCGTCCGCGTGTCGATGCTGAAAGGGGAAGAGGGTGGCTGGGGCGGAGCGGAGCCAATGTCGTGGGATGTGGCTGACGCTCGCCTCCGCTCCGCCCCAGCCACCCCGCGAGCAGGGCCTGCGCGATAGATCATCAAGTTGCGGTAGCTCACGCCAGGCACGAACTGCAGTCGCTCGCCGCCGAGGTGCTCCTGCACGGTGGCCAAAAGCTCGCGGGCCTCGCCCGTGGAGATATGCCCGGCCGTGAAGTCGCGCATCACCTGGTCTTCGACCGTGACCAGGTTGCAGCGCACGGCCCAATCGCTGGGCCCCAGCTCGATGCCCTGCGCGGCGGCCTCCAGCGGCGCCCGCCCCGTGAAGTGCTCCAGCGGGTTGTAACCCAACAGGCTCAGGTTGGCCACGTCCGAGCCGGGCGGCAACGTCGGCGGCACATGGTTGGCCCGCCCCACCACGCCCGCCGCCGCGATGGCATCCATGTTCGGCACGTTAGCCGCCTGCAGCGGCGTGCGGCCGCCGAGCGACGCCTGCGGCTCGTCGGCACAGCCGTCGGGAATGATGATGGCGTATTTCATGCGGTGGCGGTCCTCGGGCAGTCCAGAATATCACAACGGTCTGTCGATAAGCATTGCCAGCCCGGAGGACCTACGACTGCCGTCGCAGCCAATACTCGCGGAACGACTTCAGCCGCGGCAGCGACTCCAGGTCCTTTCGTCTTCCGGTCGCTTCCTTGCTCGCGATGATGTCGTCGAGATGGCAAACGGGAAAGCCCTCGACTTCAACCCGTCGTCGCCAGGCATCGTCAAACCGTTCGATGCCATCGGGGGCAAAGATCAAATCGAGATCGAAGGGACCATTTTTGAGCTGCACAAAATCCTTGCCGCGGCGGATGTGTTCCGCCTGTTGGTCGCTCAAGGAGAATCCCAATTCCCGCAGGGCCGCGACAATGGCCTTGCCGTTGCCGGGCGACCGCTCCACGAACAGATCGGCATCTTGGGTCGTGTCGGGAAACCCCAGCAGAATCGCCCCGGACTTGCCGAGAAACAGGTATTGCACCTGATGCCGCGCAAAGGCATCGCGAATCTCTTCCGCTTGGCGATATTCAAACGCGGCCATAACCTAGCCAGTCGGGCAAGTTCTCCTCACACCAGCGACGGTAATCGGCCGTGGTGTCGAACGCCCGAAATGGCTCGTCGTCGAGCACGGGCTTATACGTGCGAATGAACGCGTAGCGAAACCGCGTGCGCAAGTCGCGCCGGGCCGCGGCCTCGAATTCGGCGAGCCATTCGGGCGGAATCTCGGCGTCCGAACCGCTAGCCAAGTGCGTTTTGGGAGGCGCATTCATGCGCTGATTATAACGGCTCGTGCCGCCATGCGCGTATGCGATTCTGTCGGCGCCGTCAACCGCCGCGCCTTAGCAGACGCGGCGGCGCGTTGACGCTCGGCTCGTGCGGTCGAGCTTTGGTCGTGGTCCGCTGGGCGATACACTGCGGTCTTGGCACCCGCATTCCTCTCCCCTCCGGCACATGGCTAGACACCGCCCTCAAGCGCCGACAACAACCGCCTTGGTGATCGACCGCAAGAGTAAGTCGGCCTTGTCGCGGGCGGCGGCACTTCGTGGAATCAGTGTCAGCGACTACGTGCGAACCGTGGCGGTGGCTCAGGCACATCGAGAGATACGCGCGGCGCGTGACCGAATCATCGCACTGACGCCGGAGGAGCAATTGGCATTCTGCAACGCTCTGAGCAAACCAGCGAAGTTGACGGCATCGCAGCGTTGCCTCGGCGCGATCATGCGCGGCGAGGCCTGACCGACGCGCTCACGTTGGCCAAGCGAATTGCGAGAGGCGACCTCGCGGGGAGGTCACTCATGTACCCGCATCCGCACGCTAGACCCGCGCACACAGTCCAGCCGGTCGATCTCGTCCACGGCCCGGGCGGTGGCCCCCTCCGTCGTGCGGTGCGTCATGATGACCAGTGGCACCACGGTGGCGTCCGACGTTTCCGGTTCGTGCTGGATGACCGAGGCGATTGAGACCTGGTGCCGGCCCAAGACGCCCGTGATCTCGGCCATCACGCCGGGGCGGTCTTCGACCGTGAACCGCAGGTAGTAGCGGCCGGGCACCTTGTGGGGGTCGCGGGGGCTGACCTGGGCGTAGCTGTTCGACCATAGCTCCAGCGTGCGGAAGGTGATCCGCGTGCGGCCGACCACCGTGTCGATCAGGTCGGCGACGACGGCCGAGGCGGTGGGCATCATGCCGGCCCCTTTGCCGTGGAAGAACACCCGGCCCACCGCGTCGCCCACGACGATGATCGCGTTGTACACGCCGCGGACCTCGGCCAGCGGTGTGCCGAGCTTCACCAGCGTGGGCGAGACGTGCATGTCCAGCCCTTCGGGCACCCGTTGGGCCACGGCCAGCAGCTTGAGGCGGTAGCCCAGCTCGCGGGCGTAGCGCATGTCGGCCATATCGAGCGTGGCGATGCCGCGGCGGGGGATTTCCCGCCACTTCACGCGGGCACCGAAGGCCAGGTGGGCCAGGATGGCCAGCTTCTGGGCGGCGTCGCTGCCATCCACGTCCATCGTCGGGTCGGCCTCGGCATAGCCGGCCTTCTGGGCGGCGGCGACGGCCGCGGCGTAGTCGCAGCCCTCTTCCTCCATCCGGGTGAGAATGTAGTTGCTGGTGCCGTTGAGAATGGCATGGATTTCGGTGATCTCGTTGGCCGACAGGCACTGGCTGATATTGGCGATGATCGGAACGCCGCCGGCCACCGCGGCCTCGAAGGCGATCGAGCGGCCCAGCTCGCGGGCCCGGTCGAACAGCTCCGGGCCGTGCTCGGCCAGGAGGGCCTTGTTGGCCGTGACGACGTCCTTGCCGGCCTCGAGCAGGCGGAGCATGATCGTCCGTTCCGGCTCCAGCCCGCCGATCAAGAGGGCCACGGCGACGATGCTCTTGTCGGCCAGCACGGTCGAGAGGTCATCCGTCAGCACGCCGGCGGGCAGATCGGCCGTCCGCGGCTTCTTCACGTCACGCACCACGACGCGCTGGAGCCACAGCGTGCGGCCGGCGTGCCGGGCCGTGCGGTCGCCATAGTCGAGCAGCAGGCGGGCCACGCCGCTGCCGACGGTGCCCATGCCGACGATGGCGACGTTGGTTTTCTCCATGACGACCGCCGGGCTGCGAGCTGCATGGCGAGGGGAACAGCAAGCGGCTCATCGTAGGAGTGCGGCGAACGCCACGTCAAGGCGGGCGAGGAAGGCGCGCGAGGCGTCCCCGCGCCCGCCCCAGAATGCGGCATGGGGGTTTTGGCTCTGCTATACTGCGGAACGCGAATCCGTCGTGCGGAACTCCGCGAACTCTTCGCGGCACGACGACCATCTCTCAGGTGCGCCGATGGAATACTCGGTGACGTGCTCCTGCCGGAATGTCATCCCGGTAACCGCCACGCAGGCCGGGACGGAGATCGCTTGCCCGTGCGGCCGCGCCGTGAAGGTGCCGCGGCTCAGCCAACTGCGCCTGGCGACCGGCCGGGACGCGTACAAATCCACCGCGATCGAAGCGATCGAGCGCTTCATCGCCAGCGGTGAGCTTCCCTACGGAGACACGTGCGCTCTTTGCGGCATGCCCACGCACGACGCGGCGGAGCTGTACGTGGAATGCGAGCGCACCTGGCAAAAAACGTCAGAAGCCGTGCCCTGGTGGTTGTTGTGGTTTCCCGGGGCGCTGAAGGTCTGGTTGATATCGAAATTCTTGCCGCTGCCTACGGAGACGTTGGGCCGGGATACTGGGGTTCGAATCCCGCTGCGCGTTTGCCAGCCAGATCATGGCCGCCTGTCTCGCATTCGCGATCAGCGCAAGCTGCGCGGTCTCCTGCACACCGTGCCGATCTACCAGCGGCTTCTGGAGGAGTATCCTCGCGCACACGTCTACCCGGACGCTTGACGCGACCACGGTGACGGCCTCACGCGGCTAGAACAGCGGCTCTTCCTGGGCCTCTTCGCGCTCGGTCACGTGGGCCCAGACGTAGCGGGCCGGTCCATAGAGCGCGAAGCCGGAGCAGAGGATCGGCAGCGAGTACCAGCCGACCATCATGGCCAGCACGGCCGTGAACACCAGGGCCACGACGTGCTGAAAGCTGCGCTCGCCGGCCAGGAAATGGCTCACCAGGTGCGGGTAGCGAATCCGCGAGACCATCAGCCCGGCCACCAGCAGCGCGAAGGCCGGCAGAAACCACTCCGCGGCGTAGGCCAGCGAGTCGGCATAGGGCAGCTTGGCGTGCTCGCCGCGGAGGGCCGAGAACAGGAACGCATAGCTGGCCACCGCCGCCGCGCCGGCGGGCGAGGGCAGGCCCTTGAACTCCCGGTGATCGTCGTCGTCCGGGGTTTCGACGTTGAAGCGGGCCAGCCGCAACGCCACGCAGGTCAAGAACGTGCCGGCGATCATCCAGACCGAGTACTTGTTCCACAGCGTCACGTAAGGGCACATCTTCACGAGCAGGTATGCCGGCGCGACGCCGAACGTCACCAGGTCGGCCAGGCTGTCGAGCTGTGCACCGAAGTCCGACGGCGACTTGGCCAGCCGGGCTAGGTAGCCGTCCAGGGCGTCGAACAGCATCGCCAGGAAGATCAACCCGGCGGCGATCGCGCAGTTCGCCAGGTCTTCGCTGCCGTAGGGCACAGGCACATTGTCCGGCTTGGCCACCCGCGCCGTGACCACCATCGCGAAGAACCCGCACCACAGGTTGCCCAGCGTGAACAGCGTGGGGATCACGGCAACGGGGCGGATGCGTTTTCTGGGGATCATTGCGGGTAGATCAGGCTCAGGAGAGAAGGCCACTACTAGAATCTTACGAGAGCAATGGTCCCTTGGAAACCGGCGAGACTACGAGACGACCGGAATTCTAAGCCACAAAGAGCACTAAGGACACGAAGGGGCGTGCAACCCGGCCAACTGTCATTCTGAGCGCATCGAATGTCATTCTGAGCGCAGCGAAGAAGCTCACGCGGGGCAGTCCGAGACCCTTCGCTCGCTTAGGACCCGTCCAAGATCTATTTCGCGATTTTGGTCGGAACGGTATTCTGCCGGCCTCACCAAGCAAGGAGGCTGGCGATGGCGAAGGAATGGGCGGTCCGTCCGTGTGGCTGTGCACGTTGTTT
>JBGQHD010000240.1:0-7150 GCA_041497795.1 Planctomycetia bacterium | reverse complement strand
CTTCTCGCTGATCTCCACGCTGTCGAGCAGCTTGCGCCGCGGGTCTTCGCGGAGGCGGATGGGGTCCATGGCCACGGGGATCAGGCGATCGGCATACGCCTTGGGGATTTCGCGTCCGTCCCGCGACTTAGTCGTTTGATCGGAGAAGAGCATGAACCGCGGCAGGAACTTCACGGCCTTGGGCAGGGCGTTGTTGGCGGCGGCCCCTTCGGCCTCGGCCTTCGGCGCGTCGCCTTCGGCCTTGGGCGCATCGCCTTCCTTCGGCTGTTCGCCGGCCTTGGGCTTATCCTGGGGGGCCGGAATATAGCGGACGAAATAGACCATGTACCAGATCTTCTTGCGGTCGAACTTCTCGCCCGGCCGTGGCACATCGACGTCGATCATTCGCATCGGCTTGAAATTGAACTCACAGGCCCACACGTTGCGCGGCAATCGCACCCCTTTGGCCAGGTTCTTGACCGCCAGCTCGCCCGGCTTGTTGGGATTGGGACGCTCGCCGTACGTTTCGACTTTCGCCAGTATGCGATGCAGGTCGTGCGTCTCGACCAATTCGGCGTTCTGCTTTTCGATCGGAATGGTGACGATCACGCCCGGGGCCAGCTTGCGGAAGCCGCCGGCGGCGGGCTGTTTGGTGGCCGGCGCTGCAACCTTGGGGAGCGCCGCCTTGGGCGGGTCGGCCTTGGCGCCGCCTTCTTTCTGCTTGCCCGGCTCTTGCGCCACGGCCACCACGGCCGCGGTCATCACGGCCAACGCCAAGAACACAACCGACAAACCAGACGCGACGAGCCAACGGCCCCGACCCATGACGATGCCCCGTGCAAATAGGAAAGAACGTCCGCGAAGACCTCGCGGCGCGTAACTGCCAGACGTGTCCCGAGATTAGCCCTTCCAACGTCGCTGAGCCATCCTCAACGTGGCCACCAACTAGTATAGGTAAGCCGATGAAAGAGGGTCAAGGACGCGGAAACCGTTATAAGTCTTGCTCGGGAACGTCGATCATGCGGACCCAGTGGCCGGTCCGCGGACTGTGATAATACTCGAACGAAGGCGAATACGCCGGGGTGGCCGGCTCGTGCAGATACCGTGCACCAGTTCCCCATTGGCTTTCCACGATCACGAGGTCCCCCTCCGCCAGGCGGACGATGCCGCTGTGGACGATGTTGCCCGCGGCGTCGCGGTAGATGATGAGATCGCCCCCCTTGGGACTGGTGACCGGGCGGTAGTCGTTCTCGACCAGGATTTTCTCGACGTCGTCGGGGCCGAGGAAGTAGCGCCCCCCGGTGAACACCCAGCCGTGGCAGTTCGAGGGGGGTGCCGAGTCGCGCCGCTTGATCCGCCGGTCGAGAAAATGCCTGGCCTCGGCGGCCGCCAGGGCATCGCGATTGGGCACGACCGCGGCCGGATTCGCGACGGCCGTGTAGAGGTTGATCGAGCCGCCGCGATCGGTGACCGCGCGCACCTCCCGCGTGGGTTGCGGCAGCCAGTCGGCCAGCGACGCCAGATAGGCCGAGTCGTCCAGCGCGCTGCACTCGTAAAGCCGGTGCGAGGCCCAGATCGCCGCCACCGCATTCAGCGCAACCAACACCCAAGAGAGGCGCCGGGCGCCCGCGGGGCCGCTGGCCTGGCGGTTGTTTCGCTCACCGCTTCGCTGTCGAGTCCCCAGGACGTAGAACGCGATGGCCACTCCGGCCAAGAGCAGCGTTTCCAGCACGAGCACGAAGCTGCCCACAAACCCGGGGTCCAGGCGGTGGAACACGTCCCAAAACGCCAGACAGGCCGGCAGGAGCGACGCGGCGGACCAGGCGGCCCAGGTGCGGTTCGCGACGCGGCCCTTGCGGACGACCAAACACCAGACGCCCGAGCCCGCCAGTCCCATCGCCAGGGCGAAACCGATCAGCCAGATCAGGAGGATGGCTGGGGCCGAGAGGATCTCACTCATCGCTGGCTCCTTGGCTCAGCCGACAGATTCGGCGCCGCTCGTAGACGCCGATTCACCAAGCTCGGACCGGAATCCAGTGCCGAGGCCAGCATTCAACCTCGGTCCTGCTTGTTCATTTGACCGGGAATCAGTGGCGTCGCGGCGCCAGGCCCGTTCCAGGGGAAGGGCCGGTAGCCAAACAACGGCGGGCGCTTGGGCCACCAAATAGGATTCAACGTGATGGGCTTCCACATGGGCGCCCGGCCGGTTTTCTTCGCGGCCAACTCGCCGGCCGCCGGCGGGCTGCAAGACGCTGGCGTGCTGGGCCATGCGGTGCGGGAGGCCGCCGTGCGGGCGGTCGCCGTGCCGGAACCGGCGCGATTCGCACTGCTGCCTGCCTTCGCGCTCGATGCGGCCTCGCTGGATGTGGCCTCGCTGGATGCAGTCTCGCTCGATGCGAGCAACGGCTCATCCACCAGGCTAATCAGGTGGCCGTGACGAAGACTGCGATAAAACTCGTAAGTCGTCGAATAGGCTTGGTCCAGCGGCCGGTGGAGGTAGCGCCCATGCGGCCCCCATTTGCTTTCGACCATCACCAGGTCGTTCTCCGCCAGGCGGACGATGCCGGAATGCACGACCGCGCCGGCATCGTCGCGATAAATAATCAGATCCCCCGCCTCGGGTCGTTCGACCAGGTCGTACTGGTTATCCCAGAGAATGGGGTCCACGTCCTGGCAGCCGACGGCAAACCGCCCGCCCGCGAAGACCCAGCCGTGGCAATTGGACCGATCGTCGCTGGGCGCGACCTCGATCACGCGCTCGCGAAACCGCTCGCCAAAGCACGTGGAAAGCGGCGCCTCACCCGGAGGGTTTTCGGCGTCGGCCTTCAGCAGGTCGATCCCCGTGCCTGCATCGGTCAGGCCCTCGGCGCCGGCGACTTTGACCCACCTCGCGGCTGGGGGGAATTGTGGGGGGGAGAACTCCTCCGGGGCAACGGCGCCGTAAAAACACGCCGAAGCCCAGGCCGCGGCCATCGCGTTTCCGGCCGTCAGGCTCCAAGACAACCGCCAACGTGCGGTGGCCGTCCCCGACCTGGCGCTGCGGGCAGCCGGAGCGCGCTGGGCGGCATGCCGTCGGGCGACGAGGTAGCAGGTCACGGCCAGGACGGCCAGCAGCGAGGCCTCGGCGACCAACGCCAGCGGCCCCGTCAGCGCGCCGTCCAGACGCCGAACCGCGTCGGACAAGCAAACCGCCACCGGGAACAACGAGCCCAGCGACCACAGAGCCCACGACACTCTCGAGACCCGGCCCGAACGACAGATGCGGCACATGACCCCGACGAGCGCCAGCCCCAGGGCGGCGGCAAAGGCAGCCAGCCAAACGAAATAGAGATGATCCCCCGACGAAATGTCGTCGAAAGCCAACATGCAAACCTCCCGAGACGCACGGCGTGGTCGGCACGGCTTGCCAAGACACTTGTGGTGTCAGGGCACTCGGCGCCAAAGCACAATACCGTGCGCCAAAAACACTGTTCCGACTCTGCTCACATTCTACGCGGAGGCTCCTGCCTCCTCTCGTTAAACCCCCGTGGGCGGCAGGGGTTTCGGCCGCCGCAACAACGCCACGGCAACGCCAAGCAACGGCAAGGCATGCTAACGAGCGGCGAAGATCTTGGGGGGGGATCATCGAGGCGGGAATCGCCGGCTGGCCGCCGCAATCTCTCAGCAAGGCGGAGCGACCAGTAAGCGAGCACTGGCCCTGCAAATCCAGCCCCGCATCTCTTCGCCTCGCTGACGGAACTGGAAGATATGACGACATCGATGATGCGATGCGCCATCCATTTGGAATCAGTAGCTGATCGGAATGATTCTGCCCCGCAACTCCTGATCGTCTGACAAACCATCGAAACGTCTTCCGCGGAAATCGCTTACGCTGCTGGTGCCCACGAATGGCGCGGATCGTGCTTTTGCTATTCCCAGTTTGGTTCGATCAATCACCTTCACCTCTTGGGAGAGATAACTATGAAACGCATCTTTCTGACCGCACTAACTGCGTCAATGCTAGCCCTGGGCGGCTTGGGCGTGAGCTACGGGCACGACGGGCACGACGGTCGCGACCGTGGCCGAGGCAGCGATCGCGACTGGCCCGATCATGCCGGGCACGATCATCGCGACGACGGAAGCTGGGGATTCGGCATCGACCGATCCGGCTTTGGCTTCGGCTTTCAGCGGGACGGTTTCAGCTTCCAGTTCGGCCGCGGCTTCGACCGCGATTCCTCGCCGAGGGGCAGCGGCCGCGACGATTCTCGCTGGGGCGGCTTTGACAGTCGCTTCGACCGCGGCCACGACGTGCTCGGCCGGCGGTGGTAAGACCACATCGGGGCGTTGGACAAACGAGCGGACATCCGATGGCTGCCGCGCTGCAAACGGCGTGGCAGCCGTCGGTTTGTTTTTGTCCGCACGTGCGGCCGGCCCCGCTAATCCTTCAACTGGAACAGCCGCTTCAGCGCCTCCAGCAGGCCGTGCGGCACGCCCTCGCGGGCTTCGTCGCGGAGCGATTCCAGGGGGGGGTGCAAAAGCTTGTTGACGAGCCGCCGGAAGGACTGCTCGATCTCGGCCCGTGCCCGCTCGTCGAGGTCGGGCAGCTTGTTGAACAGCCGCCGCAGCTCGTCCTCCATCGGCTGCTGCGCGCCCTGCTTCAGGCGGCGGATGATCGGGCCGGTGGCGCGGCGGTTGAGATCGGCCATGAACTCGGCCGCTTCGTGCTCGACGATCGCCAGGGCTTGCGGCAGCTCTTTCTCCCGCTCGCGGCGGTTCTTCTCGCAGGCCGCCTGCAAGTCGTCGATCGAGTACAAGTACACCGCCAAGCCGTGCTCGCCGATGGCCGGGTCGAAATCGCGGGGCACCGCCAGGTCGAGGATAAACAGCGGCCGCTGGTGGCGTTTGGCCTCGATGCGGCGGAAATCGTCCAGGGTGACGATCGGCTCGCTCGCGCCCGTCGTGCTGACGACCAGGTCGGCTTCTACGAGCTGTGCTTGCAACTGGTCCCAGGGCACAGTTCGCCCGTTCCAACGGCCGGCCAGCTCCTCGGCCCGCTGGGGAGTGCGGTTGACAACGGTGACCTGCCGGGCGCCTTCGTCGGTCAGATAGCGCAGCGTCTCCTCGGCCATTTCTCCGGCGCCGATCACCAGCACGTGCTTGTCGTCGAACGTCTCGAAGATCTGCTTGGCGTAGTCGGCCACGGCCACGCTGGGGATGCTGACGCGCCGCCGCGCGATCGAGGTTTCGCTGGCCACGCGCTTGGCCACCCGCATGGCGGCCTGGAAGGCGCCGTGCGTGAGCGGCCCGGCCGCGTTGCGGACGCAGGCCAAGTCGTAGGCCTGCTTGACTTGTGAGAGGATTTGCGGCTCGCCGATAACCATGCTGTCGAGCCCGGCGGCGACCGTGAAGAGGTGCGTGACGGCGTCTTCGCCGGTGCGCTCGAAGAGATCGTCGAAGATCGCGTGGAAGCTCAGCCCGTGGAAGGTGGCCAGGAACTCGACGAGCTGATGGTGCGAGGGAGCGCAAGCGGGGTCTTCGGCCGCGGCGTACAGCTCCACGCGATTGCAGGTGGAGAGCAGCACCACCTCACTCTGCGGGAACTGCGTGCGCAGGGCGTCGAGCGCCGTTTCGGCCTGGGCCGGCGTGAAGGCCAGCCGCTCGCGCATCTCGAGCGAGGCGTGATGATGGCTGCAGCCGACGAGCTGAAGCTTCATGGGCCATCTCCATGAAACTTCGCCGGGTTCGCGGGCGTGCCGGGCTCCTGCCCGCCATGCTGGTGACCGACCAGCAAAGCCCCGAGCGTCATCGCCAGGAACAGGAACGTGCCCAGCGTCAGGTAGGCGACTTTGCGCCCTTGCCGCGCCGGCTTATACGCGAAATTGAACACCGCCACCACGATCATCCACGCCGAGAGGACCGTCGAACTCCACACCACGGGGTCGGTCCACCAGATGGCGCCGTGGGCCAGGCGGCTAAGCACCAGGCCGGTGCCGAAGCCGCACAGCAGAAAAACGGCCGAGACGACGATCGCTCGTTCGCTGACGCGGCCTAGCCATTCCAAGCTAGGCAGCTCCAGCCCTTGGCGCGGCGGCAGCTTGTGCCGCAGCCGGTAGGCCGCCAGCAGATACATCAGCCCGGCGGCAAAGCCGATCATGACCGCCACCGTTCCGACCAACAGCGATCCGCCGTGCGCCCAGCGCCACACGCGCGTCCCCTCGGCTTCGGGAAACGGCGCGCGGCTGGCCCAAAACAAGGCGGCCGCGATCAGCCCCAGCACCAGCGGCAGGCAGAAAATGCCGATGGAGTTGCGCGGGTGGAAGAAAACGAGCACGAGATAGCAGAGGGCCAGCAGCCAAGCGGCCACCAGGTACCAATCGAACTCGCTGGAGAGCGGCGCGTACGCACCCTCGTCAGTCCAGCGTTTGACCAAGAACAGCGCGTGTAGCACCAAACCCAGGCCTGCGAAGCCGAGCATGAGGGCCCCGCGAACGCCGCTGCGGAAGAACAGCCGCGTGATTTCCAACAGCAGCGTCACCGCATAGCAGGTGGCGAAGCTAAGGACGGTGAGCTTGGGAATCATAGACGCGCCTTGCGGAGTGAAGGGTCGCGCTGGGCTAGGTGGTCAACGTGGTTGGCGGTGGCGTGGATGAGACAGTGTACTCCGGGCACGAGTAAACGGGTCACCTTACGGCTCCGCCTGCCCGTTCCGTTCCTCCAAATGATACTCTTTCAGCTTCTTGTGCAAGGTATTGCGATTGATGCCCAGTCGGGCGGCGGCTTTGATTTGCACGCCTTCGCAGGCGGACATCACTTGCACGATCAGCTCGCGCTCCACGCGGTTCACGATCTCGTTGTGCAGGTTGCCCGCGCTGGGGCCGGCGATATCCAGGCCGCGATGCACCAGGTTCTCGGTCAAGAGTTCCAGGTCGGGCGTTTCGGCCCCCGGCCGGCGGGCCGGCTTGCGGCCCAGCACCTCGTCGGGCAGCAGGTCCAGCGTTAGCTCGTCGCCGGGGGCGAGCACTACGGCCCGCTCGATGTAGTTCTGCAGCTCGCGGACGTTGCCGGGCCAGTCGTATTGTTGCAGCGCCTCCAGGGCGTTCTTCTGGATGTGCACGACGTAGCGGTCGTTGGCTTCGTTGTAGACCTGGAGGAAGTGCACGACCAGTTCCGGAATGTCCTCGCGTCGCTCGCG
>JBGQHD010000239.1:0-7162 GCA_041497795.1 Planctomycetia bacterium | reverse complement strand
GGTGCTCCGGTAGTCGGTGGTGCTCCGGTGGTCGGTGGTGCTCCGGTGGTCGGTGGTGCTCCGGTGGTCGGTGGTGCTCCGGTGGTCGGTGGTGCTCCGGTGGTCGGTGGTGCTCCGGTAGTCAGTGGCGGGCCGGTGGATGGCTCGGCGGATGGTGCCCCGGTCGGTGGGGCGGGTGGTGCTCCGGCAGCCGTCGCTCCTGGCGGTGCTGCGATCGCCCCCAAGGGTGATGCCCCCGCGGCGGCTGGTCCGGCCAAGCCGGCGATTGCCCCCTCGGGTGTCGCCCTGGCCAAGAACACCCCGGCGGGGACGTTCGATGAGGCGATTCCCGACGACGTGAAGTAACGCTCGAACTGCGAATCTCTCCCAATCCGGTCCGTAGCCCATAGCCCACGTCGGCTGTGGGCTACGGGCTTTTTGTTTTGCTGCCAGCCGCGAGGCGGCGCGCCATCAGGATGATTAAAATGTGCGGTTAGGTCGATCCGCATTCGTCGCTTGGACGGCGACATTGGACGAAGACCTGCCTGGATTCGATATCTGTAAGTCATTGGAAAATAATATCTTACAGATATATGCCACCGCGGAACTGAAAGTACGGCGCACCAGTTGCTTTAACGGCGTGGCATCGTGACAAGAAGAGGCACGGGTTCAAGAGAACGACGGAAACAGTAGTCAAGTTTATCCTTCAACGTAGAGGAGATTGCTTTGAAGACGACTCATCTTTTCGCCCTGGTGGCGGTCCTGACGGTCGCTGGCCTGTCCTCGGTACGTGCCGGAGAATGGGGCGGAGACTGCCGCGGCGGCGGCGGCTGGGGCGGCGAACGGGGTGGCGAGTGGAACTACTTCGACCACGTGGGGGCTTTCTGCAAGGAGCACGGCGTGAAGTTCAGCCACGGCTACTTCTATCCGGGCCTGGTGCAAAAGCACTTCACCGAGAAGTGGTACGACGAGCACTTCCAGACCTACATGAACTGGGACCCGCACGCCCACTGCCCGTACTACTTCTGCGAAGGTCACGGCGTTTGGTACCCGATCCACTACATCGAGAAGGTCGGCCCCGGCGCCAAGGGCCCCGGCCCGGTGGTTGGTCAGCCTGGCCCTGGTGGCCCCGGCGCTGGCCCCGCCCCTGGCGGCCCTGTGCCTGACGCTGCCCCCGGCGGCCAAGGCCCGAATGGCCCGGCGGTTGTCCCCAACGGTCCGAACGGCGGCCCGAGTGGGCCAAATGTTGCTCCCGCCGGGAATGGCACGCCTGCCGGCCCGCAGGGAGTGACTCCCGCCCCGAATCCTCCGGCCCCCGGCAATACCGGCACCGGTAGCCCTCCGCCGGAGCCCACCAGCAGCGACACGGACCGTGTCGCCCGGGCTCAAACGCCGGCCGCCCGTGACATTCCGAAGGGGACCTTCGAGGACGCGATCCCCGAGACGAAGTAGCGAATCTCGCTGAATTCCAAAGCCCGTAGGTCGTGGCCCAGAGGCCCGATCTACGGGCTTTCTGTTTTCCCGCGGCCGATCATCTTGCGGCTGCCTTTGGCATCAACTTGATTCACGTGAGACGCATATTTGATGAATCGACGGTGGACGATGGACGGCGTGTCGGAATCTGGTCTTGATTCGCAAAACATTACTGCAATTAGTCTTAGGAAGTTTATCCAAGAATTGATGTCGCGCTGGCGCAGCAGTTGCCTTTAGTGCCAGCATACTCACGGGGACTACGGCAACGGGCATCGCAGCAAGCTGTATCAAATCGCGTGGAATGACGCTTCGAGGGACAGCGCTGCGAAAGTCACTAACACGAACCGCATACAAGGACCCAGACATGAAGATTCGACTGCTTACTCTGACGGCCGGCTTGAGCTTGGCCCTGTTCGTTTTTGGTCCGCTGGGGCGAAGCGAGGACAAGGCCAGCGATTTGGACCAAGGCGTGTTCGATCAGCTCAGCGTCGTCACGGGTGACGCCACGGCCGTCACCGCCGAGCTGAAGAAGCAGCCCGGCGTCGAGACGCAACTCAAAGGCGCGGTGCATGATGCCTTCGCCGAAGCAGTCACCGACCCCAAGCCCAGTCCCGTGGTCAAGAAGGAACCGCCGAAGGACCTGGAAGAGATGCCTCCCTCGAACAAGCCGGAAGGCGAAGACATTCAGTGGTACGGCGGCTACTGGGAATTCGATCAGGACCGCACCGACTTCACTTGGATCACCGGCATTTACCGCAAGCCGCCGCCGCGCCGTCAGTGGACCGCCGGCAACTGGGTGAAGGTCGAGGGTGGCTGGCAGCGCCAACGCGGCATGTGGCTGACGCTCGAGATCGCTTCGATCACCTTCGTGCCCACGGCTCCGCCCGAGGTGAAGGTCGAGGAAGCGGCCAACACCCCGCCGGACAACAACAGCTTCTTCGTCCCCGGCAATTACGAATACAAGGAAACCGAGTACGTCTGGAAGCCCGGCAAGTGGGTCCCGCTGTACTCGAACTGGGTGTGGATTCCTTCCCACTGGGTGTGGACGCCTTGCGGCTACGCGTTCGTGCACGGCTACTGGGATTACCTGATCGAGCTGCGTGGTCTGCTGTACGCTCCGGTGTGCGTGGACCCGGCCTACATCACGCCTGGCTTCGTCTACACTCCATGCTGCGTGGTCCACAACACGTGCTTGCTCGACGCGCTGTTCGTGCGGCCCGGTTGCGGTTACTTTTTCGGGGCTTACTTCCAGAACAAGGCCTACACCTGCTGGCCCGACTTCTGCGTCCACGGCAAGATTTGCGACCCGCTGTTCACCCACTACAAGCTGCACGAAAAGGGGAACTGGGAAGGCAACCTGCGGGCCCTGTACAGCGGCCGTCAGCGGGGCACGATCGCCTCGCCGCCGTCGAACCTGCGGGAGCTGGGCAAGTTCGTCCAGGACTTCAAGAACAAGAGCATCGGCGCCAACGACGTGCGGCATAGCCTGATGATCGGTTCCGCCAGCAAGATCAACACCAACGTCGTGCGGCTGCGGACGCTGGATAACGCGGGCGTGCAGAGCCAGAAGAAGTTCAGCGATCAGCTCCGCAGCGCGGGCAAGGACCTGGCCCTTAAGCAGACCCAGCACCTGCAGTCGAACCGCGGCTCGCAGAATGGCGGCAAGGCGTTCAAGTTCGACGTGGACAAGTCGATCAGCTCCCAGTTCCGCAGCTTCAACAACGGCCAGAATAACGGCAACAAGGACGCGAACAAAGGCCAGAACAACGCTGCCCGCAACCTGCAAGGCAACGGTAATGGCCTGGGCAACGTCAACGGCCTAGGCAACCGCAATGGCAACAGCAACGGCCAGAACAACGGCAACAAGGACCCGAAGAACGGCCAGAGCAACACGACCGTCCGCACGCTGCAAGGCAACAACAACGGTCAGAACAGCAACGGCCAGAACAACGGCAACAAGGACCCGAAGAACGGCCAGAGCAACGGCACCTTCCGCAATCTGCAAGGCAACAGCAACGGCCAGAACAACAACGGCCAGAGCGGCAACAACGGAGTCACGCCCAAGTTCAACCCGGGCACCGGCAACGGCACCCCGGGCAGCAATGGCGGAAGCAGCAACGGCAACTCGACCATTCGCCGCTTCGAGGGCAGCAGCAACGGCAACAACGGGTTCACGCCCAAGCTCAATCAGGGTAACAACAACGGTACCCCTGGCGGCACCGGAAGCGGGAACAGCACCGTGATCCGCCGCTCCGAGGGCGGCAGCAGCGGCAACAATGGCAACTCGTTCCAGAACCTGCAGAGTGGTAGCAGCCGCTTCTCGCAGCAGTCCTCGCCCGGCAGCGGCAACTCCGGCTCCAGCGGCTCCAGCGGCTTCAGCTCGAAGAGCTTCCAAGGCAGCGGTAGCGGGTCCTTCGGTAGCGGCTCCTCCGGCGGCGGTTCGGGCGGCCGGTCCTTCGGGGGCGGCGGTGGTGGTGGTGGCGGCGGCGGTGGTGGTGGTGGTGGTGGTGGTGGTGGCCGCGGCCGGCGGTAAAGGCTAGAGTTAACGAGCGACCCGCGGGGCCTTCCCGCGGGTCGCTCGCTCCTTAAAGGTGCAACAAGCAGGGCACCTGCAACGCTTACAAACCCAGTCAGGGATCACATACACGGAGACGGCGACCATGCGTGCGACTCGAACCAGCCTCGTCCTGCTCGTCATTGCGGCCAGCTTGCTGCCGGCCAGCCAGCACAACCGGGCCTTTGGCCAGTCTAAAGAGGAAATCGCGGCCAAGGCCCGCGACATCTTCCAGGCCAATTGCCTCGAGTGCCACGGGGGGAAGAAGACCTTCGGCGGCGTGAAGATCCTGGATCGCGAGTTGCTCGTCTCCAAGGACAAAATCGCGCCCGGGTCGGCCGACGACTCGCTCCTCTTCCAGCTCATCACCGCGAAGGATGAAACCGCCATGCCGCCAGCCGGCAAGACGCGGTTGAACGCGGACCAAGTCGCGGTCATCAAGGCCTGGATCGCCGCCGGCGCGCCGGCCTTCCCCTCGGGCAACGTTACCGGGCCCAAGGAACGCGGGTTCGGCAGGGAGTCGATCCTGGGCGCCATTTTGCAGGACGTGCGCCGCCTGAGCGTGGCCGACCGCAAGTTCGCCCGCTACTTCAGCATCGCCCATCTGATGAACGCCGGCGCGAGCCGGGACGAGCTGGAGATTCAGCGCGATGCCCTGGCCAAGGCGATCAATCACCTGTCGTGGCAGCCGGAGCTGGTGCGGCTGGTCCCCATCGAGACCACCCGCACCGTGTTCCGCATCGACCTCCGCAAGCTGGGCTGGGACAAGCAGCCGTTCCGGCAGGTGAAGAGCGGCAAGTTCGTGGCCAACAGCAACTTGAACCTCTACGACCTGGCCCTGCTGGAATACCCCTACGGCGTGGTGAGCCACACGTCGGCCAACTACCTGACGCTGGTGCAGGAGTTCCTCAACCACGCCAACCAGGTGCGGCCGGTGCCGTACGTGCAGGCGGATTGGTTCGTGAGCACCGCCACGTTGTCGCCGCTGTACGAAGACTTCCTGCAGCTTCCCCGCACGCTCAAGGAGCTGGAAACGCTGCTGGGAGTCGACAGCACCGCCAATATCGCGAACAACAAGGCCTTCCGGGCCGGCATAGAGCACTCGGGCGTCTCCCGCAACAACCGCGTCGTGGAGCGTCACGACGCCAAGTACGGCCACTACTGGAAGAGCTACGATTTCCAGAGCAGCCTGGGCACCGACAGCATTATGACCGACCCGATCAACCTGCGGCCGTCGGGCGGCGAAATGATCTTCAACCTGCCCAACGGGTTGCAGGGCTACTTCGTCACGGACAGTAAGGGCAATCGCATCGAGCTGGCCCCGACCTCGATCGTGGTGGACGAGAATGCGTCGGACAAAGTGGTGCGTAACGGGCTGTCGTGCATGCGCTGCCACGAGCGCGGCGTGAAGACCTTCGCCGACGTGGTGCGGCCGACCTTCCAAAAGGTGGGGAACGCCGCGGCCGCCGGCATGAACGTGGACGCCGTGCTCAAGCTGTATCCCGAGCAAAGCAAGTTCGATGTCCTGGTGAAGCGGGACGAAGAAAAGTTCGTGGCGGCCATGGAGAAGCTGCTGGGCAAGCCGCAAACCGCCGAGCCGCTGAAACCCGTCAGCCACAACTTCCTGGACGTGCACCTGAAGCTGCTCGACGCCGCCTCCGAGTTGGGCATGGCGGAATCCAAGCGGATCAGCGGCGACAACCAGTCGGTGCAACTCCTCAAGCTGGGCCTGGCCTCGATCCTGGTGGGCGAATCGGTGCCCCGCGACGCCTGGCAGGCCAACTACGAGCGGGTCGTCCGCAAGCTACGGCTGGCCGTCCCCCTGGTGCCGCTCGACGGGCTGACCGTGCCCGAATACTCCCCGGACGCCAAGGCCCCCTTCGACGTGGAGATCAAAACCAACCAGACCGGCAACATCTTCAAGGCCAACGAGGAGATCGTGATCTTCGTGAAGCCGTCGAAAGACGTGTTCATCGAAGTCATCAGCACCACCGCCCGCGGCCGCAAGGTGGTGCTGGCCCCGGCGACTACCAAGGTCAAGGCCGGCGCGCAGTTCCGCTTCCCGGCCGAGGGCAAGACCCTCAAGGTGAAGGCCGGCGCCGGCAAGGAACAGATCACGGTCTTCGCCAGCCTGCTGCCCTTCAAGGATGGCGAGCTGCTGCGAGGCGACAACGTGGACGACCGCGTGGTCCATCGCTTCGGCGTGCGATCCAGCGGCCAGCAGATCGAGATGGAGTACTCGCCCAATCCGTTCCAGGTGGTGAAGAAGACGATGACGTTTGAGGCGCGGTAGGGCATAGCGGCCATCGCCTGGCGGCTGAAGCTCGACGTGATCACGCACGACGAGGACTTTCGGTAATGCTCCTCGCGTGCTGGCGTGCCAATCGCATGGCAGCCGCGCGGCTTGGTTTATCGCTGCGCGATCGCCGAATGATCCGCAGAGAACTCAGTCGCCGGCGAAGCTACCTCGCAGCCGGATGGCGGTCATGGTCGTCCGCAGGCGGTCGGAATGACATTTCCTCCACGTGCACCAACGACAACAGTCCGAGAGCCGGCGAAAACCGCCGGCTTCGGACTGTTGATCCCCCCTGGGCACGACAGCCAGTTGATGAAGCGAAGGAGATGGAGGTGGGGTAGGCTTCCAGCCTGCCGGCTCCGTGGAGCCCAGCCTGCCGGCAGGCTGGAAGCCTACCCCACGTGCTCCTCGACCTCCTTCGCCTCTCGATGCCGCGTGCGAGAAGAAGTATCGGCAGGGCTGGCGAGGCCGCTTTGGCGAACTTGTCGGGATTCGCAAGGTGTGACGCTGACCGGTCGGCCGTCGCCAGCTTTCTGCTTGCAATCGCCGCTGGAACCCGCGATTCTTACGCCAGCTTGGCGAGCGGGGGGCGTAAGCCCCCTGATAGCCCGGCCCGAGAAGGCACGCCCGAATCATCAGGGGGCTGACGCCCCCCGCTCGCCTGAATGGGGACTTCGTCCCCCTCGCCCATGGGAGGGCTGGCATGCTAGCCATCGAGGGACGCGCGTACCGGCATTGCCATGGCCTCACGCGGCGGCGGTTTCTCACGGCCGGGTCGCTAGGCGCGTCGCTAGGTCTAGCCGGGTTGACGCTGGCCGATCTGCTGCGGGCCGAGGCGGCGGCCGGCATCCGCTCGTCGC
>JBGQHD010000238.1:0-7167 GCA_041497795.1 Planctomycetia bacterium | reverse complement strand
CCGACAGACGTTTCCATCATTCAGCGTGAGGATGTTCTTGACGGCCGCGCGGTGTTTACGAGCAACGGAACCGCGATAAACTCGGCCGGATACAACGGACTCGAGACCGTTGCGTTCAAGCAGAAGATCACCGCCGACCTGGCCGCCGCCGGCCTCGGCCGCGGGGCCGTCAACTACAAGCTCCGCGACTGGCTCTTCAGCCGCCAGCGGTTCTGGGGCGAGCCATTCCCGATCCTGCACGAGCTGGGGCCGGACGGAAAGCCGAACGGTGTGGTGCGCGCCGTGCCGGAGAGTGAACTGCCGGTCGATCTGCCGCACCTGGACGACTTCAAGCCGCACGGCCGGCCGGAGCCGCCACTGGACAAGGCGCCGGCCGACTGGCTGTATCCAGTCATCGACGGCAAGAAGTACAAGCGCGAGACCAACACCATGCCGCAATGGGCCGGCTCGTGCTGGTATTACCTGCGGTTCCTCGACACGCGCAACGACCAGACGTTGGTCGATCCGGCGGTGGAAAAAGCCTGGATGCCGGTCGATCTCTACGTCGGCGGGGCCGAGCACGCCGTGCTGCACCTGCTCTATGCCCGCTTCTGGCACAAGGTGCTCTACGACCGCGGCCACGTGAGCACACCTGAGCCGTTCCAGCGGCTGGTGAACCAGGGGATGATCCTGGGGGAGATGGAGATCACGGGCTACCAGGACGAGACCGGTGGCTGGGTCAGCGCCTCTGAGGTGGCTTCGGACGATGAAGATCGGCCGGTGAGCAAGAAGACTCGCCAGCCGGTCAAAGCCGTGCGCGTGCCTAATGCCGAGGCCGAAAAGCAGGGCGACGGCTTCGTGCTGACGGTCAACCCGGCCATTCGCCTGGAAAGCCGGGCCTACAAGATGTCCAAGAGCCGCGGCAACGTGGTCAATCCCGATAAGATCGTGAAGGAATACGGGGCCGACTCGCTGCGGCTCTACGAGATGTTCATGGGCCCGCTCGAGGCCGCCAAGCCCTGGAGCATGGAGGGGGTCAACGGCGTCCGCGGCTTCCTCGACCGCGTGTGGCGGATGATCGTCAACGACCGGGTCGAGACATTGGAGCTGAATGCGGCCGTGCGCGACGTGCCGCCTACCCACGAGCAGCTCCGTGTGCTGCACAAGACGATCAAGGCGGTGACGAACGACATCGAGGGCATGGCCTTCAACACGGCCATTGCCCGGATGATGGAGTTCACCAACTACTTCACCAAGCAAGATCCGCGGCCGCTGGCCGTGCTGCGTCCGTTCGTGCTGCTGCTTTCGCCGCTGGCCCCACATGTCTGCGAGGAGCTGTGGCAACTCGTAGGGTGGGCTGTGCCCACCAAAACGACCGGCGAGCAACCAGCGACGCCAGTTCCGGGTGCCACGGGAAAAATGGTGGGCACAGCCCACCCTACTTTGGCCTACGAGCCTTGGCCGACCTACGACGAGGCGCTGACGAAGGACGACGTGATCGAGGTGCCGGTGCAGATCAACGGCAAGCTGCGGAGCACGATCCAGGCCCCCGCCGGTGCCAGCAAAGACGAGCTTGAAGCGCTCGCCCGCGCCGACGTGCGCGTGGCATCGCAGCTTGCGGGTAAGACGATTGCCAAGGTTGTGGTCGTGCCGGGGCGGATGGTGAATTTCGTCGTGAAGCCGTAGAAGCGGCCACCGGCGGACCCTCGGCAGCTAGAATAGACGTAACAAAGAGCGCCCAACCGCGCTTGAGCAAGTTGGTCGCCAGGAGTAATCGCGATGCCTATCGAAACCACGCCGGACACCTTGACCGAGACCGTCAAGAAGTCCGATAGTATGGCCGAAACCCGCCGCGTGCCGCCGGGCAAGCAGCCCACGCCGCAGCGGCCCGCTACTGCGCCATCGCCGGCGGTGAGGCCGTCGGCCGCGCAGGCCAGTCGCGCGGACGACAAGCCGGTCATGCCGCCGGGCAACAAGTACGCGCCGTACCTCGATTGCTATCAGGTCAACCTGCCCGACCGCACCTGGCCGGGCAAGCGGATCACCACGGCGCCGATCTGGTGCAGCGTGGACTTGCGCGACGGCAACCAGGCGCTCATCCACCCGATGAACATCGAGCAGAAGCTCGAGCTGTTCCGCACGCTGACCGAGATCGGTTTCAAGGAGATCGAGATCGGCTTCCCCTCGGCGGCGCAGGTGGAGTTCGACTTCTGCCGCGCGCTGATCGACCAGAAGCTGATCCCTGAAGACGTCTGGCCGCAGGTGCTCATCCAGTGCCGGTCGCAATTGATCGAGCGCACCTTCGAGGCCCTGCAAGGCACCAAGCAGGCCATTGTGCACATCTATAATTCCACGTCCGAACTGCAGCGCCGCGTGGTGTTCCACATGAACCGCGCGGAGATCAAGGCCATCGCCGTCCGCGCCACGGAGCTGGTGCGGAAGCTGGCCGAGAAGGCGGGCGCGCAGATCAACCTGGAGTATTCGCCCGAGAGTTTCACGGGCACGGAGCTGGAATATGCCCTGGAGGTCTGCGAGGCGGTGATGGCGGTCTGGGAGCCGACGCCGCAGCGGAAGATCATCCTCAACCTGCCGGCCACGGTAGAGATGGCCACGCCGAACGTCTACGCCGACCAGATCGAGTGGTTCTGCCGGCACCTCAAGGACCGCCCAAGCGTGCTCATCAGCCTGCACCCGCACAACGACCGCGGCACCGCCGTGGCCGCGGCGGAGCTGGCGCTGATGGCCGGCGGCGATCGCGTCGAGGGAACGCTCTTCGGCAACGGCGAGCGGACCGGCAACGTCGATCTGGTGACGCTGGCCGTCAATATGTACGTGCAGGGGATCGACCCGAAGCTCAACTTCCGCGATATCAATGCCATCCGCCGCGTGACCGAGCGCTGCACCAAGCTGCCGGTGCACCCGCGGCACCCTTACGTCGGCGACCTGGTGTTCACGGCCTTCTCCGGCTCGCACCAGGACGCCATCAGCAAGGGCCTGCGAGTCCGGCAGCAGTCGCACGCCGAGCGGTGGGAGGTGCCCTACCTGCCGATCGACCCGCAGGACCTCGGCCGCAGCTACGAGAAGATCATCCAGATCAACAGCCAGTCGGGCAAAGGGGGCGTGGCCTACGTGATGGACACCGGCTTCCAGCGCCGGCTGCCCAAGGCGATGCACCCGGAGTTCGCGGCGGTGATCCAGCGGCACTCGGAGGAGACCGGCGCCGAAGTCTCGCCGCAGATGATCGCCACGCTGTTCTCGAAGGAATACTTGGCCCAGGACGCGCCGTTCCGCTACGTCGACTTCCGCTCCTGGTCCACGGTGGGGCATGCCGACGTGGTCGAGGCCCTGCTCGTCGTGGAGGTGAACGGCGAGCGGCGAGAGCTCTCCGGCATCGGCAACGGGCCGATCGCGGCGGCCAAACAGGCGCTGCTTTCGGGGGGCTGTCCGTACTTCGAAATCCTCGATTACCGCGAGCACGCCCGCGGGTCCGGCTCGGATGCCGACGCCATCGCCTACATCCAGGTCGAAACGCTGGGCGGCGTCCGCCGCTACGGGGCCGGCATCGATCCCAACACGGTGACCGCCTCGCTCAAGGCGCTGCTCAGCGCGCTCAACCGCGCCTTGCGAGACCGCGTGCAGAGCGGCGGCAGCGGGCTCGGCCCCACGCGCTATGCGGCCGAGC
Organism: Planctomycetia bacterium; assembly: GCA_041497795.1. GTDB lineage: Bacteria > Planctomycetota > Planctomycetia > Pirellulales > S012-138 > JBGQHD01. The sequence continues at coordinate 3,506 of JBGQHD010000238.1, read as the reverse complement.
AGTTCGTGCAGGCCATGCACGATGAGTTCGGCTGCCGCCTGCCGCAGGAGATGCACGGCGAGTTTGCCGGCGTCGTCCAGCACGCTCAGCCCGATGGCCGCGGGGCCACCGCCGCCGAGTTGTGGGACGTGTTCACGCAAGATTATCTGCGGCCGGCCGGGCCGTACCGGCTGCTTGGTTTCCGCTCGGCACCGTCGGCCGACAAGCCCGAGGCGGAAGAATGCTGGCTGCGGCTGGAAATCGAGGGCCGCGAGCACGAGCTGCACGGCCAGGGGAACGGCCCGGTCAATGCCTGCGTGCAGGCGCTGCTCACGGCCGGCCCGCTGCGATTCGACGTGGTCGATTTTCATGAAGATTCGTTGGGCAGCGAACCGGCCGTAGGGTGGGCTGTGCCCACCAAAACCGCGGTCGATCAGTCGCCCGCGCCGGCTCCCGGTGCCGCGGCAAAAGTGGTGGGCACAGCCCACCCTACGGGCGACGGCGACGCGATCGCTTACATCCAGATCGAGCTGCCGGACGGCGTGAAGAAGTTCGGCGTGGGCATCGACCGCAAGACCAGCGTGGCGGCCGTCAAGGCCCTGCTCAGCGCCCTGAACCGGGCCAGCGAGCGGAAGACGTATGCCCACGACGAGTTCATCGACGTCATGCGGAGCGAGTTCAAGGTCGAGCTGCCCGACGAGATGCACCGCGAATTCCAGGCGGTGATGCAGCAGCTCGACGTCAATCCGGGCACGCGGGTCTCGGCGGCGGCGGTGTGGAACACGTTCGCCGCGCAGTATCTGGAGCATGACCGCCCCTACGAGTTGCTGACCGCCAGCGTGGGATCGGCCGCCGACGCGAAGTCGGTCGAGGTCGCCCTGCGGCTGAAGGCCGACGGCCAAGAGCGCGAAGTTCGCGGCCAAGGAGAAAACCCGCTCGAGGCCGCCCGAACGGCCCTGGCGGACGCCGGCTGCGCGCCCGTCGAAATCGTCGATTTTCACGAGCATTCGCGCGGCTCGGGGGCCGACGCCGAGGCGATCGCCTTCGTGCAGCTCCGCATGGACGGGGTGCAGAAGTTCGGCGCCGGCATTGATCGCAGCACGTCGCGGGCGCTGGTGAAGGCCCTGGTCAGCGCCGTCAACCGGCTGTTGGCCAAGCGCACCTATCCGCCGACCGAGGCGATTCACGTGCTGCATGCCGAGTTCGGCTGCGAGTTGCCCGAGCCGATGTACGGCGAGGTCCGCGAGCTGGTCCGCGGGGCGGTCGAGCCGGATGCCCAGCTACCCGCCAGCTTCATCTGGGGGCTGTTCTCCGGCGAGTACCTGGAGCGAGTCCGTCCCTACCGGCTCGTCGGCTTCCATGCCTATCCCTTGGGGACCGACCCCGGCAAAGTGGCCTGTTCGCTCACCCTGGAGATCGACGGCCACCGGCAAGAGCTGCCAGGCACCGGCAACGGCCCCATCGACGCCTGCGTGAAGGCCCTGCAATCCGCCCGCCCGGGGGCCATCAACGTCACGACCTACGAAGAGCACGCCCGCACGTCAGGGGCCAGCGCGGAAGCGGTGGCCTACGTCGAGGCCGAGCTGGACGGCAAGTCGTGCTTCGGCGTGGGCATCGACCGCAACACCACCAAGGCGGCGATCAAGGCGCTGTTGAGCGCCGTGAACCGGCTGCTGGGGTGATAGGGCGACAAGCGTGTCAAAAGCCCGGCTTCTTGGAGAAGCCGGGCTTTTTCATCTCACCGCGGCTGTTTGGGCCGGAACTCCTCCTCGGCCTTCTCCAGCCTGGCTTCCAGTTCGGCCAAACGGCGGTCCACCTCGTCGAACCGCTCGGCCATGCGGGCCAGCTTCTCGCGCCGCGATTGCTCGAGGATGGCCAGGCTCGATGGTTCGCTAGGGGTTGTTGACGGGGTCGCCATCAAGCACCTTGCCCCATGCCCACGGAATCGATTCGAAGCGGTAGCGTTGCGTAGGAACAGAATACCACGCGGGCCCGCGCCGTCTCAATTGCGCTGCATCGCTGCGTCGCTCCGCGGAGGTCGTCGACGACGGAATTGCCATCACATTCGACGGCGCGTAGAATGTCGCCCCAAAGGAGATATCCCATCTTTCACTCATCGGAGGAGTGCCATGTTCGACATTCATCAGTCGATCTTTGACGAAGACTGCGGCGACATCGATGATGCCCGGCTTGAGGACTACGTGGATGGCCTCATGAGGGCCTTCGACAAGTCGCCCGAGGCCCGAGCGGTCATCGAGAAACACGGCCTGGGCTGGGCCGCGAGGCTGATGGAATACAGCTTTCGACATCTGGGCGTATCCGTGCCGGAGATGTCGTTGGCGGATTTCAAGGAGGTCGTGTTCGACATCTTTCCCCGTAAGATCTCCACTGAGCCAGAATCGGCCGCGGACATTGTGGCGGAGCTGACGGCCTTCTGGCGTTTCTTGCAGCGCGAGTATGCGTTGCCCAACGCGCCGCAGATGCTGGAGGCCCTCTCCGGCGACGCGGAACGTGAGCTCTACGATACGCTGTCCGATCCGGCCAACTTCGGCATGGCCAAGTCCTTCGTCATGATGGGACAACGGGCCGGCTTCGACATGACCACGCAGGAGGGCACCCAGCAATTCATGCTGGCTTACAATGCCAGTTTGCTTGGCGGCCCAGTGGGCGAAGAGCCTTCTCGGCCGCGCGTGCGGCAGCACCAGGTTCACGCTCCACAGCCACGGCTTTCGCCCAAGGAGCGCGAAAAAATCCGCAAGGCCAAGCTGGCTGAGATCAAGGCGCGCAGGCGGAAGTAGTGCGGACTGGTACGTACGCCAAGCCGGAAGTCGCAAGGAGCTCAACCCCCGTTCCGTTGCCGCATGTAGACTGACCAAGTAGGATGCGGTGGATGGCGTACGAGATCCTCGTCCACGAGACCGCCGCTACCGAAATCGAGGTCCTGCGCACCTACGACCAAAGACGTGTAGTCGGTGCCATCGAGGGACAGCTCACGCACGAGCCCACGGCGCCCACTCGCCGCCGCAAGTGCTTGGTAGGGCTGGTTCCGACCTTCGAGCACGTGCCTCCCGTCTGGGAACTGCGGGTTGGGGCGTATCGGGTCTTCTACGATGTGGATGAAACCGCGGCGTGCGTTCACGTGCGAGCGGTCCGCCGCAAGGATGCCACGACTCGAACCAGGGACATCACATGAAATCAGTGGCGATGAGCGACGCGGCTTCAAACCTAGATGCCGTGCTCAAATCGGCCCAGCAGGAGCGTGTCGTCCTGACGCGGAACGGCAAACCCAGCGCGGTTGTCGTGGGGATTGAATCCTACGACGATGAGGATTTCCGACTGGCGAGATCGGCCGAGTTCTGGCAAATGATCGAGTCGCGGCGGCACTCCGGAAGGGAAATCCCGCTGGCCGAGCTAAAGCGGCGGATCGGCGTACGTTCTAAGAAGCAGCCCTCCACAACGGCAGCCAGGGGCCAGCAAAAAGGCCGCCGCAAAACGAGCAAGCGTTGAACCAAGGCAGAACGACGAGT
>JBGQHD010000237.1:0-7179 GCA_041497795.1 Planctomycetia bacterium | reverse complement strand
CGCGGGCCTGCGGCATGCGCTACGAGATCGTCTTCGTGAACGACGGCTCGCGCGACGGCAGTGGAGAGGCGCTCGACGCCCTGGCGGCGCACGACGAGCACGTCCGCGTGGTGCACTTGGCCCGCAACTTCGGACATCAGGCGGCGGTGCAGGCCGGCCTGGCCCACGCCCGCGGCGACGCGGTCGTGCTGATGGACTCCGACCTGCAAGACTCGCCGCTGACGATCCCGCGTTTTGTCGCCGCCTGGCGCGACGGGTCCGACGTGGTCTACGCCGTGCGGGCGTCCCGCAAGGAGCCGCTGTGGAAGCGGCTGCTCTTTGCCGGCTTCCATCGGCTGCTGTCGCGGATGGCCGAGGGGCGGATCCCGGTCGATGCCGGCAACTTCAGCCTGATGGACCGCCGCGTGGTGCGGCAGATTCTCGCTCTGGACGAGCGCGACCGCTACCTGCCCGGCCTGCGAAGCTGGGTCGGCTTCCGCCAGCGAGGAATCGAGGTCGAGCGGCACGCCCGCTACGACGGCCGCCCGCGCGTCTCGCTGCGGGGCCTGTGGCGGCTGGCCAAGACGGCGATGTTCTCGTTCTCGACGTTCCCCCTGACGGTCTTCTACCTGATCGGCTACTCGGCGCTGGCGATCTTCATCGTGCTGGCCAGCTACTCGCTCTATTGCCGGCTGTTCACGAACCTGGCCATCCCCGGCTGGACTTCGCACATCCTCAGCGCCAGCTTCTTCGGCGCGCTCAACGCCCTGGGCATCAGCATCCTGGGCGAGTACGTGGTGCGGATCTACGACCAGGTCCGCGGCCGGCCGGTCTACGTGGTGGACCGCACGGTGAATGCGGATGAGACGGCGACGCCGCAGCCGATGCGGCCGAGTCGCGCCGGCAACCCTCCGCCGCTGCCCGCCGGCCGAGTTGATGACCCGTCGGCCGCCGAGCTGCTGGAGCAGCTCGCCAGCCTGATCGCGACGATCCAGACGGCGCAGCGAGACGGCGCGATCCTGGGCGGCGAGGTCGAGCATCGCGTCCACGACGCGCCGGCCCCGTAATCGAGCGAAGCCCGGCTTCTTGGAGAAGCCGGGCTTCTGGGAACGACGAGGTCCTACCAAAGCACCCCGGCTGCTTGGAGCAGCCGGGGTGCTGACAGGTCCTACGGGCCCGCCGCCCGCACGCAGTACAGGTTCTCCACACCGCGCAGCAGCAGGCTTCCCCCCGCGATGGCCGGCGACGACCAGAACATCTCGCCCAACGCGTTCTTGCCCAGCAGCTTGTATTTCGGGCCGGCCGCGAGCACGAACGTTTGCCCGTCTTCGTCCAGGCAGAAGATCTTGCCGTCGTACGCCCAGGGGGACGACGAGAAGCCCTTGGCGCCGGAAATGCGAACCTTGTCGTAGGCCGGCTTGCCGGTCTTGGCGTCGTAGCAGGCCAGGATGCCGCCACGTTGTTCGAGGATGTAGAGATAGCCGTCATAGAGAAGCGGCGAGGCGATCGATGGCCCCGACCGCGTGCGATGCCAAGCCACCGACGCGTTGGAAGTCTCGCCGCTTTTCAGCGAGATATCGCCGGCGGCCCCGGCCTTCACGGCGAACAGCGGGCTGCTGCCGAACAGCCCGCCGGCGCCGAAGTAGATCGTCTCCGCGTCAGCAACCGGCGTAGCGGCACACTGTCCACCGTTGCCGCCCAGCTCCCAGAGCAGCTTGCCGGTGGCCGGATCGTACGAGCGGACACGCTGGCCGACGCAGACGATCTCGGTGCGGGCCTTGTTCTTCCAGACGAACGGCGTGCCCCAACTGGAGCGTTCGCCCGGGCGGTCCATCCGCCACAGCTCGCTGCCGGTCTTCTTATCGAAGGCGATGAGGAACGGCTGCTTCTCGTTGTCGCACTGCACGAACAGCCGATCGCCGTCGAGGGCCGGCGAGCTGCCCGCCCCGAAGCCGAACATCATGGGGTACGTGCCCAGGTCCTTGCTCCAGACCAGCTTGCCCGCCAGGTCGTAACAGAAGAGCCCGGTCATGCCGAAGTAGGCGTACAGGCGCTCGCCGTCGGTGACCGGCGTTTCGGAAGCGTAGGTGTTCGTCGAGTGGATGGGAATGGTCGGCTTGCGCTCGATGGCCAGTTGCTTCCACAGCACCTTGCCGTCGGCCCGATCCAGGCAGTAGACCTCCCAACGATACATCGCATCCGGCGGCTTGCGTTCGCCGAAGCCGCCAAAGCCACCGAACCCGCCGCCGCCCGATCCCTTGGGGCGCTCCTTCTTCTTCGGCGGGGTCTTGGGCTCGCCGTCTCTCTTCGGTTCGCCGTCTTTGGTGGCCTCGGTCTTGCCACTGTCTTTCTTGCCGCTGTCTTTCTTGGCGTCCTTGGCAGCTTCCTTGCGGCCCCCGCCATCCGGCGGACCACCGCCGAACCCGCCGAAGCCAAAGTCGCCAAACCCGCCGCCTCCGGCCTTCGGCACCGCCTGCTTGTCAGTCATCGCCGTGGTGATGAAGACTCTGTCTCCCCAAACGATGGGGGACGACCAGGCGACGCCCGGTATCTTGACCTTCCAGATGATGTTCTTGTCCTTGCCGTCTTTGTCCTTACCCCACTCGGCGGGAAGCTGCTTCTCGGCCGATAAACCGAGGCCAGCCGGGCCGCGGAACTGCGGCCAGTCGTCGCCAAGTGCGCATTGCCCCAAGCCGACCAAGATCGATATCAAGCAACAGAGCAAGCCGGCGCGCATACGCAGTCCTTTCTCAATGGAGACAATCAAGATCAGGGAGATGACCGAGCCACCCGTTTCCACCAGGACTCCGCGGCTGAACGCCGGAACCAAGCCCAACGGGCAGAATTGCCGCAACTGCGACGATGATAATGAAACTACCGCCAGCGTAATAGGTTCCGTGTCCGCGGCGCAGCCAAGTCGTCGTGCTCGATGGCCAACGGACGAATGGTCCCTCTCGGCCCGTTCGATGGCGTTTTTCTGCGTGTCTTGTCTTGCGTCTCAAGCCGGGCGAGCAGGGTGAACTGGTCGCCTCCGAGAGCGGCGTCGAGCTGCGCATGGCATCGCCGCGATGATCGCGCTCATGCAGCCCCTGGCATCGCCAGTCGCTGGACGGGTCGCCGAGCGACGTCAGTGACTATCTTGAGACCGTATGCCCGTGGAATCGTGTGCCCCTGAGAATCGTGTCCAGGCATCGATTTTCAGCTGGACGACTCACGTGGATCGGTCACTATCCAGTGATGTCCACCGATACCGGCCAGCACGACGCCGACTCTGCTCTTGTGGAGCGATCGCGGCAGGGTGACCGGGAGGCGTTCGCGAGCCTCTATGACCGGTACGCGCGGCTGATTCGGGCTGTCGCCTACGATCGTTTTCCGAGTCTGGCCGCCAGCCACGATATCACCCAAGAGACGTTCCTCCGCGCCTGGCAAAAGTTGCCAACCCTGCGGCAGCCGGAGAGCTTTGGCGCCTGGCTGGTGGGTATTGCCCGGCAGATCTGCCGGGAACAGCGAAGATCCACTCGGCGCGAGCGGCAGGTTACGTTCACGGACAACCTGCCCGAACCAACGACGAACGACTGCCCGGAGACCCAGCAGCTCGCTGGCGAACGGACGCGGATTCTGCTCCAAAGCATCGCCGAGCTGTCCGAGCGGGAACGGCTGGCTGTCCACGCGTTTTACCTTCAGGAGCGGGACATCGAGCAGGTGACGCGACTGCTGCAGCTTTCCCGCTCGGGAACCTATGCCTTGCTCAAACGAGCGTGTCAGTCGCTGAGCCACAAGTTGCTTGCCCCAGACCGGGAGATCCATCGATGAATTGCCCAGAGATCGACGCCCTTTGGGAAGTGGCGCTGGAGTTGCCTCCGTCCGCCAACGGCGCGCCACTGCGCCAACACGCGGCATCCTGCCCGCGCTGTGGTGAGCGCTCCCAGCGTCTGGGGGATTTGAACCAGGAACTTGCGCGGGCGCACCGCCTGTTTGGCGAAGGCCATGACCCTTCGCGCGAGCAGTTGCTGGCTCGGCTCGACGAACGGCCCAGTGCGCGTGCGGATCGCGGTCAGCGAGACTTCGCGTTCCCAACCAAGCGGAGTTTGCTTATGCGCCGCGTCTCCCTGGGCGTTGTCGCCGCCGCTCTGGTGGCTTTGCTGGTCGTCGTCCTGCAGGTCAACGGGCAGCTCTCCGCGGTGGCCCAGGTGGCCAAGGAATTCCGGCAGGCTAAGTCCTACAAGTGCAAGCTGACCAGGCTCGTCATGGCAGACGGCCAAGAGGCCGAAGACGTCGGCACGCTGCAGTGGGCCGCGCCGGGTTCGGTTCGGCAAGAGATCAACAAGGACGGCAAGCCGGTGTTGATCGAGATTTACCCCAGCGGCAAGCCGGGGATCGAGATTCAGCCGCAGGGAGGCACGTATCGCCGGCTGCCGGCCCGACAGGGGAAGCCCTCCCAGCTTCTGACGCTGGAGCGGCTGGCACAGTTCTCGGGAAAAGCCGACCGTGATTTGGGAAAGGAGACCATCGCCGACAAGGAAACTCGCGTGTTCGAGATCGCCACGCACAAGATCGATTCGGACGCCAAGAGCGACGGCAAGCTGCGGGTCTGGGCGGACCCGGCGACCAATCGACCCGTGCGCATCGAGATCGAGCATGCCAGCGGCGATACCAAGTTCATTTTCCGGTTCGACGATTTCGCCTGGGACTTGCCGACCGACGGTTGGTTCGACACCGCGGCGCCGGCGGGCCTGGAAGATCAAACGCCTTCGCCGCCCAAGGAAGCCGAACTCGTGGAGCAGATCACCACCGCCCTGCGGACCTACGCGAAATACAACGGCGGCAAATATCCCCAGGTCAACATGGTCTACGGCGACGTCACGCGGGATGAGCTTTTCAAGAAGGCGGGCGTCTCTCGTCGTCCCAAGACGGCCGACGAAGCCAAGAAGCCGGCGTACGTCGAGTGCCTGGCCGCGGTCTGGGGATTCTCGCACATAAGCGCGATCCAGCGCGAGAATGCCGATGCCGCCTACTTCGGCAAAACAGTCGGACCCGACGACGAGGACAAGGTGCTCTTCCGCTGGAAGCTCGAGTCCGGCCAGTACCAGGTCATCTTCGGCGACTTGCGGGACGAAACGCTGGACAAAGAAGCGTTGGCCAAACGGGAGGCCAAGAGCACGCGGTAAGCCTGCGCGCGGCAGGTGCGTCGCTTCTCAACCCGCGCCAATCGCCTCCGCCGCCTGCCACGTTGTGCCAACGCGCCGCACGCGGCGGTACAACGTATCGCGCTCAATCGGCTCGCGGCCGGCTTCCACGATCAGCCGGCGGATTTGTTCGACGGTGAGCACCTCCGGCGTCTCCGCCCCGGCGTCGTGGTAGATCAGCTCGTGGCGGACCGTGCCGTCGAGATCGTCGGCACCGTAGGCGAGGGCGACCTGGGCGGTGCCGACGCCCAGCATGATCCAGTAAGCCTTGATGTGCGGGAAGTTGTCGAGCATCAGCCGGCTGACGGCCATCGTCCGTAGGTCCATCAGCGACGAGGCCTTGCGGATGCGGCTTAGACCGGTGTTGTCCGGGTGAAAGGCCAGCGGGATGAACGTCTGGAAGCCACCCGTCTCGTCTTGCAGCTCTCGGAGGCGGATCAGGTGGTCGATGCGGTGGTAGGCGTTTTCGATGTGCCCGTAGAGCATCGTGGCGTTGGTCCGCAGCCCTAGCTCGTGAGCCGTGCGGTGGATATCGATCCAGTTTTGGGCGTCGGCCTTGTGCTCGCATATCTTGTCGCGGACTTCGGGGTGGAAGATTTCGGCCCCGCCGCCGGGCATGCTGCCCAGGCCGGCGTCCATCATCTCTTGCAGGATGTCCCGGACCGACCGCCGCGTCATGTACTGGAACCAGTTGATCTCGACCGCGGTCCAGGCCTTGAGGTGCAGGGCCGGGTAGGCGTCGTGCAGCAGCCGGATGAGGTGCAGGTACCAGTCGTACTTCATCTGGTGGTGCAGGCCGCCGACAATGTGCATCTCCGTGCAGCCCTCCTCGACCGCCTCCTGCCCGCGGGCCAGGATTTGCTCGTCGCTCATCAGGTAGCCCTTGGGGCTGCGCAGGTCGGAGCGAAACGCGCAGAAGATGCAGCGATACACGCACACGTTGGTGGGGTTGAGGTGCGTGTTGATGTTGTAGTAGGCCGCGTTGCCGCTCAGCCGCTCGCGAACGAGGTTCGCCAGGGCGCCGACCTCTTGCAGCGGCGCCTCGGGCGAGTAGAGGAAGAGACCGTCGTCGAAGGACAGCCGCTCGGCGGCTTCGACTTTATCGCGGATGGCGCGAAGGTTATCCGTGACGGATGGAACCATAGAGCTTGGCGCTGTGTCCGTTGTTCGGCATTCTGGCGCTCGGTAAACTAACCGTGGGCCAGTTGCTAGGATAACCAGGATAACACCGCTTCCGCGGCCGGGCGAGATGCTTTCCGCCGTGCCGATGCGCGCCGGGTCGCTGCCAACGACAAGATGAGGCAGTCGGCCCTCGATCTGGCTGTGGAGCTATCGTCGTAAGGTGACGACCTATGCCATCGCACCGACTCGGGGCCCCTGGATTCGCAGGCTTGCTGCTCACGGCCGTCTTCGCCCACGGCGGCGAACCCGCTGATCCCTTGGCCGGGTTCGATGAGTATGCCCAGGCGGCGCTGGCGGACCTGAAGACGCCCGGCATGGCCATCGCCGTCGTGAAGGACGGCAAAGTGGTCTTCGCCCGGGGCTACGGCGTTCGTCGAGTCGGGGAGCGCGACGCGGTTGACGAGCGAACGCTCTTTCCGATCGCCTCCGTCACGAAGGTGTTCACCGCCACGTGTCTCGCGCAACTGGTCGAGGACGGTCGCCTGAAATGGAACGATCCGGTCGTCAAGCATTTGCCTGAGTTCAAGCTCCATGACCCGCACTTGACCAAGGACGTTCGCCTTGCCGACCTCGTGTCGCACCGCACGGGGCTGGAAACCGCCGACCTGTTGGCGTATCGCGGCGACTATGATCGTGCCGAGATCCTGCGCCGCCTGCGATTTCTCCAGCCCGTGGCGCCCTTCCGCAGCCGCTACGGCTACCACAACCTGATGGTCGTGACCGCGGGCGAAGTGCTGGAGCGCGTGGCCCGGGAATCGTGGGCCGAGCTAGTCCGCAAGCGAGTTTTCCAGCCGCTGGGGATGAGCGCGACGCTCGCCGGTCCGCGCGAACT
>JBGQHD010000236.1:0-7191 GCA_041497795.1 Planctomycetia bacterium | reverse complement strand
GTGTGCCAGTGAGGTAAAGGTGTTGCAGATTGGTCAATCCTTTGAGGTGGGACAGCCCGGCGTCGCTAACCTGCGTGCGCATGAGGTCAAGCCGTTCGAGATTGGTCAACCGGCCAAGATACGCCAGCCGGTCGTCGCTGATATGCTTGTCGCTAAGGTCAAGCCATTCGAGCTTGGTCAGCCCTTTGAGGAGGATTAGGTCAGTGTCTTGAAACCCCGTCCCGGTGACCATCCCAATGGCCTCTTCAAAGTATGCATCCCCAAGGAGCTGACATAACTGTGTGTGGCGTGCATGAGGCATTTTTGCGACAGTGCCCAGCTTCTCCAGTGCCGCGATCGTCCGGTGCTGGCTGGTGTACACATCGAGTTGAGGCAACGCCGCACGAAGGGACTCCAGGCCGTCGGCCGTGACGCTGGTGCCGTCCAGCACCAGGCCGCGAAGGCTGCCCGCGCGGCACAGGCGGGCGAGATGCTCGTCGCTGAACGCTGAGCCCCCCACGGCCAGCGTCTCGAGCGCTGGCAAGGCGGCCACGTGGTCGAGGTACGCGGCCGGGTCGTCACAGCCCCCGACATCGACCAGCGTCACATTTTGCAAGTCCTGGCCCAGGAGCCGCTGCAGCCAGTCGTCGGCTTGGACCGTCTGGCAGCGGCCGCCGAGCTTTTCGATGACGGCCATCGCCTGCCGCTGCCGGCGGTATGGCTCCAGGTAGCGGTCCCAAGCCCACGCCCCCACGGCCGCGAGCGTCACGAGCCCCAATAGCGTGCTCAGCCCGAACTGATACCACCGCCGCCGCGCGCGCCGCGGCACGTCGAGGTCGTGCGCCTGGTCAGAGCCGCGTGGTCCGTCAGGTTGATCGGCGTGCGACATGCCCAGATTCTCCGGGGACCACGGCGGCCAAGTCAACCGCGCGGCAGACGCAAGAAGCCCGGCTTCTCCACGAAGCCGGCTTCTTCGCACGCCGTAGCTTCGCCGCATCGAAACTATGCGTAGAACTCTTCATCGCTCACGCCGTGTGCACTCGTCAACTCGAATGCGCGGCGGACGGCCTCGATTACCGGGACTGGCTTTTCATCCCCTTCGTTGTGGCATTTCGTCGGGTAGCGAACCACTCTGCCGCGCACCACACCCTCGAACATCCGCTCAGAACCCTTGCCGCGGCGTTTGTTTTCCACGATGCCGTATTGCTTCAACTTCTTACGCAGCACGCGGTACTTAAGCGGCTTCTTTGCCATGGCCTAGGCCAATGCCAGCTCGCGCGCCTCAAAGCGCTCGATGGGACTAGGGGGCCGTCGGCGAACCTTGCGAGGCCGCCCAAGCCAGAACATTTTCCAGATTTCTGCGGGGGCGGGCCTGAAGACCGACTCAATATCGCCGACTTCCAGCGCCGTCGAGACATGGAAATCGATCAAGTCGAATACGTTGTCCAGGGCCTCTTGTGGAGTTTTCCCCTCGGCGACGAGGTCCATTTGCAGACAATGCGCAATCGACCATTCGCCCTCGCGATAGGTGACCACGCTCAGGGGAATGCTCAGTCGTTCCACCTTTGAATCGCCCGCCATAGGTGTATCTTCGATGCTTCGAGCGCGCTCTCCGGCAAGCGCTAGCCGCCTAGCTCGGAGGAAGCGCCGGTTAAGTATACGATTGGCACTTCGTCGAAGCAAAGTTACGACTCCGTCGGCTGCTCCGAAAAAGAGAGGCCGGCCCCGACAGCGCGTGCCACCGGGGCCGGCTCACAGCGTAACGACAGGCGGCACCGCCTACACGGCCACGCCTTCCATTTCGACCAGCTCGGCGGCCAGCCGCTTGCGGGCGACGTGCAGCCGGCGCTTGATCGTGCCCAGCGGCGAGGCGAACTGCTGGCTCATCTCGGCCAGCGAGCGGCCTTCCACGTAGAAGGCCTCCAGCGTCTCGCGGTCCAGCCGACGCAGCCGGCGCAGACCGGCCCGCACGGCCGTCGCCCGCTCGCGCGACAGGGCCTCCGACAGCGGCGTGGCCGTCTCGACGCAGGCGCCGTCCAGCGTGCACGGCTCGACGTCGATCACCGGCGCCCGCCGCACCGCCCGGTTGATCGCCATCCGCGTGGTCATCGACCGCAGCCAGGCGCCCAGGCACTCCGGCTCGCGGAGCTGGTGCAGCTTCCGCAGGGCCTGCACGAAGACCTCCTGGCACAGCTCCTGGGCCTCGGCCTCGTTGCCCAGCCGGCGCAGGGCGGTAGCCGTCACCGCCCGCTCGTAGCGGCGGAACAGCTCGCCGAAGGCCGCGCGGTCGCCCGTCTGGGCGCGCGGCACCAGCTCGCGCAAGCTGAACTGCGAGAGATCGAGATCGAAGCTGAACGTCCGCGTCATTTCCGTTCTCCTCTTAGAAGCCCGGCTTCTCGGAGAAGCCGGGCTTCTGGACTGGTTCGTGCAACAAGCGGCGGTCGCGGCGAATGAACGCACACGATGGCCCGGCTTGCTCACCCCGTGGTCAGCTAACGGCGTCCGATGGAGTTGTCCGCAATGCAGGCTATCTGCTTCCTGCGGGACAACCGGACGCCAGCCCGGCCGACAGCGAGCCACCTAGCGGCAGGGCCAACCGCGTATCTCGCGGTGACCCTTGACCGCCGGCGGCCGCTGGCTGGCGCTTAAGCGCCGTGGCCATACTGACCGCCTGGCTCCTCGTCATGGCATGACGAGACATCGGCCGGACTTTCGGCCCAACCAATGTGGGCCGATAGCACGGGGACCACGCGAGACGCGCACGGAGTCGATTGGTGCGCACCTCACCACAGCCCCGCACGAGGCCCGCCACGACCAGGGCTTCTTGACCAACGGTCAGATGCTCGGCGGCAATGTGGTTCAGGTGTCGCATCGCACTCTCTCCAGCGCTTAGCGCGGTCGGAGAACGGAACAGAGGAAACGAAAACGAGGCAACCGAGGTTGGTAAAACTCAACCGAGGTTGCCAGCAAAGTTAATTCTAGCGTGCGGATTGCTGCTGCACAGCGCTTTGGGACGTTGTCCTAGCTTTCGGACGTTGTCCTATGCACAGCCTGTGCCGCGGGATTGCGATTCCCGCTGTCAGCAGCATCTCCGCCGGCGGCTAGAACTAGCCGTAGAACCACCTAGACGAAGAATCGGCCGCGAAGGTTCGCGAAAAAAGAGAAAAACCGTAAGTCTTTGAGATAGCAGCGACTTGCGCGAACACCTTACGGGGGGAGGCGCACAGGAACGCCGTTTATGCTCGGCTCCTCGCGATGGTCGTGCCCTGAAGCACCGATGATCGCTCATGGCTGCGGCTTCTCCAGCCCGCCTAATCCGGCTTCGTCAAGGCCTCGTACAGCGCCGCGATCGGCAACCGAAAGCCCGGCAGCACGTCGCCGCCGTCCAACTCCTCGTCGCGGCCAAGCACGCGCACATGCTTGGGGGACGAGTGCACGTAGACCCTGCCCGACGTGGGGTAGACGACCCAGACCAACTTTACGCCGGCCGCGAAATAGTCTGTGATTTTCGTGTCGATCTCTTTGGCCAAATTGCTTGGGCTGACGATCTCGACTGCCAAATCAGGCACCACGTTCCACGCCTCGGTGTCGGGCGGCGTTCGATCGGGCCAATGAGCATAGGAGACAAAGGCGACATCGGGGCGGCGTTTCAGCTTGTGGCCCGCGTCCAGGACGAAGAGCATTTCGGGAACGGCGATTCCCAGCTTGTGCTCCCAAACGAAGTTCGCCATGTAACGCAGCAGGGCGGCGGCCAACGAAACGGCCAAGGCACTCATGGGTTCCAGCTCCCGGCGCTCGCCATCGACGACTTCATAGAGCCCGTCCTCGTTCTCCGGCGGCACGCCGGTTAGCGGCTCAGCGAACGAATGCATCGCCATGTATGCTCTCCCAATCCGCGGTGAACCTTGCCGGGCCGCTCATTCGTGGCAATTGTCGTCCGAGGAGGCGCCCGGCAGCAAATGTCCCATTTTGTCGCGCTTCGTCTCCAGATACCGCCGGCAGTGCTCGTGCACCGGCGCCAGGATCGGCACCTGATCCACCACCTCCAGGCCGTAGCCGCCGTAGATGAAGGCGTCGGTCTTCTTGGGATTGTTCGTCAAGAGCCGCACCTTGGTCAGGCCCAGGTCCTTGAGGATTTGCAGGCCGATGCCGTAGTCGCGGACGTCGGCCTTGAAGCCCAGGGCCAGGTTCGCCTCGACGGTGTCGAGCCCCTGGTCCTGAAGATTGTAGGCCTTGATCTTTTCCACCAGGCCGATGCCGCGCCCCTCCTGCGGCAGATAGACGAGCACGCCGGCCCCCTCCTGGCGGATCAGGTCCAGGGCCAGGTGAAGCTGGTCGCCGCAATCGCAGCGGAGCGACTCGATCAGGTCGCCCGTGAAGCACGACGAGTGCAGCCGCACCAGCGGGGCGGCCTGCGACGCCGGCTCGCCAAAGACGATCACGATCGGCTGCTGCTGCTCGTACTTCACGTCGTAGACGATGACCGTGCCGGTGCCGTATTTCGTGGGCAGGCTGGCGTGGGCCACGCGCTCCACGAGCTTCTCGCGGCGGCGGCGCCAGCGGATCAACTCTTCGATCGAGATGATCTCCAGGCCGTGACGCTCGGCCAGCGCGAACAGCTCGTCGCGCGTCGCCCTGTCGCCGGTCTCGTTGAGCACCTCGCAGAGCACGCCGGCGGGCGTGAGGCCGGCCAGCCGGGCCAGATCGACGGTGGCCTCCGTATGCCCCGCTCGGCGGAGCACGCCCCCCTCCTTGGCGATGAGCGGAAACAAATGGCCGGGCCGCACAAAATCTTCCACGCGGCTGGCCGGGTCGATCACCGCCCGGATCGTGGTGGCCCGCTCCTGGGCCGTGATGCCGGTGCGGGCCGTGCGGTGGTCGATGGGCACGGTGAACGAAGTCTTCAGCGGAGCCGTGTTGTGCTCGACCATGGCCGATAGCTCCAGCCGCCGAGCCAGGTCGGGCAAGATCGGCATGCAGAGCTGCCCGCGGCCGGTGAGCATGAAGTTGACGGTTTCGGCCGTGGCCTTTTCGGCCGCGCAGATGAAGTCCCCCTCGTTCTCCCGGTCCTCAGCATCCACGACCACGACCACCTCGCCGCGGCCGATGGCGTCGATCGCGGCTTCGATCGAGGAGAACTGCCCAGTCGCGGGGAGTGGCCCAGGCGCTTCGGCGGGGGACGAAGAAACGGAAAGACGGGTACGGCTCATAGGAAGATTATAGATGAGCCGGCGAGGAACCCAAACGGCCATCCGCACTCGCGCGGTCCGGCGGGGGGTGCACAGACCTCACCGATTGTCAAACCACAAACGGCCGCAACCAAAGGTGGCAGAAAAACTGGGACAGAAAGATATGGTCCTTCCCGCGAACTTTGCTACCGGATTCTCAAGTTCGGCAGCGCCTGGTTTAGGCGGAACTGTCCCTCAGCGGTGATGTGCGACCCCCTGCAATCCAGCGACCTGAGGGACCTTACGCGCTTTAATTTGGCCGCCCCGGCGTCGTCGATGGCCGTGTCGATCAGGCACAGCTCCGTCAAGTGGTCCATGTCCCTCAGCGCGTCGAGGGCCGCATTGGTGATGCGGGTCTTGCTGAGGTCTAAGACACGCCAAGATGCAATTCTTGCCAGGTGGCCGATCCCCTTGTCGGTGATCCTTGTGCCACTCAGGATCAGCCAGGGCTGGGGGTTGGCCCAAGCGGTGATCGCCTCCAGACCGTCGTCGGTTATGGGACAATTCTCAAGGTTGAGGTGTGCCAGCGTCGGTAGCGACGCGAGGTGACGCAACCCTGGGCCGGTGACCGTCGTATTGCTCAGCAGGAGCATGTTCAGGCTCTGGAGCTCCTTGAGGTCCGCCAAACCCTCGTCGCTCACCCGCGTGTTCCCCAGGTCTAAGGACTTGAGTTTCGTTAGTCCCCGCAGATGCTTAAGTCCAGCGTCGCTCACGAGCGTGCTGCGCAGCTCTAAGGTCTCGAGGTTGGTCAATCCCCGCAGGCGCTCGAGTCCGGCGTCCCCAATGGAAGTGCCCGTCAACACCAGGCGATTCAAGCCAGATAGTCGTCCGATGTGCGTAAGCCCCGCGTCGGTCAGTTGAGGATTATTCGTCAGGTCCAAGGATTGCAGGTGCTTGAGCTGGGTGAGATGTTCCAGGCCGGCGTCGGTGACCAGGGTATCGGGCAAGCTGAGCGTGTCGAGATCCCTCAGGCCCGCCACGGCTTCCAAGCCGGCGTCCGTGACGCCGTTCTTACTGCTGATCGTGCAAGGGCTGAGGGACAGCGACCGCACGGTCGGTAGCCGCCGCAACACGGCCAGTTCCTCGTCTCCGTTGACGACTCCTCGTGGCAAACGCGCCGCCACAAGTATGACGAAATGTTCGCTGACGTGCTGGCTGACGAGATCCCACGGCTCCAGGTCCAGCAAATCAACTTCCATGTGTCCGCCACCCCCGAAGCGGTTCCGGTCCCGCCGCTGGCTGCGGTGGACCCTCAAATCGGGCAGGTGCGTGCGCAACTGGCAAATCGCTTCGTCGCTGACGTCGGTCGAGTCGAGCACGAGTCCCCGCAGCGATCTGATGCGCCCGAGTTTGGCGAGGTGCTCGTCCGTAAAGTCGTCGCCTCCGACGATCAAGGTTTCCAGCCGCGGCAGGCCGACAATGAAGTCCAAGTAATCCTCCGACTGGGCATCTGACAGGTCGATCAGCGTGATCTCTGGGTTCCGCAGCCAGGCCGGGCCGCCGGCCCGCGTCGCGCAGCGCCCGCCGAGACGTTCCACGAGCGCCATCACGCCCCGTGCTTCGCGGTAGGGCTCCTCGTACGCGCGCCAAGCTACCAGTCCCAGCACGATCAGTGTGACGAAGAGTAGCGCACCGCGGAGGCTGAACTGATACCGGCTCAGTCGCGGCCGCGCGGACTGACTGGCCGCGCGAGTGTTCATGAGAGCCTCGACGAGAGCCAGAGCGGCGGCCAGCCCCGCGGGCACCACGGCCGCAAACCACGGCCATTCTACGCCCGATGGCAAATCAACGTACGCGCGCCAGGCCACGAGCCCCAGCACAATCAGAGGGACGACGACGAGTGCGCCGCGAAGCGTGAACTCATACCAGCGACGCCGGGACGCCGCGGGCTGGCTGGGGGCGGGGGCGGTCATGACACCCTCGACGAGAACTGGAGCGACCCGTGGGCGCGAGCACCGCGGCTCGCAGGCCAAGGCGATTCTAC
>JBGQHD010000235.1:0-7274 GCA_041497795.1 Planctomycetia bacterium | reverse complement strand
GGCGCCTGCGCCCAGTTCGAGTTCCATAAAGGGGTGACCGATGAACCTCGTCGGCAAGATTCTGGTGGTGGCCTTGACGGTCATGGCTTTGGTGTTCTCCAGCTTCACGCTGGCCGTGCACGCGACGCACAAGAACTGGAAGTTGATGGTGAGCAACACGGACACGACGAAGGGGCTGCCGCTGGGCTTGACGCAGGTGATCGCCGAGCGAGACACCGCCATCAGCCGCCTGCTAGCCGATAACGCCGCCAAGGACCAACAGGTCAACCGCATCCAGCGCGAGTCGGAGCAGATCCGAGGGCAGTTGGAATCGCTGGTTTCCGAGTTGCAAAAGAACAACAGGAACTTGAAGGACGAGATCGACCTCAAGTCCGGCGAACTGACCCTCGCTATCAACGCGTCCGCCAACTCGACCAACGTGCTGGCCAAGACGCAGACGGAGAACAAGGATATCCGCACCGAGAACGTGCAAGTCAAGACCGAGCGGGACCAGGCCCTTGATAACGTCGTGACGACGGGGGACAAACTGGCCCAGGCGAGCGGCGAATGGGCCCGCCTGTCTGAACGCAATAAGCAACTTCTGGCCCAGTTGGCCCAGTACCGGCAGGTCATGCAGGATCGGGGCCTCCCCTTGAATCTGGAAAAGCCCACGGTTACCGGCAAGGTCACGCAGACCCATACGGCCACGAAGATGGTGCAAATCAACCTGGGTTCGGACGACGGCCTGAAGAAGGGAGACACGATGGACGTGGTCCGCGTGGGGAACACTGCGGGCACGTACCTGGGCAAGATTCGCTTGATCACCGTCGATAAGACCGAGGCGGTCGGCGCCGCGATTCCCGGGACGCTCAAAGGCACCATTCAAAAGGACGATCAGGTCACGACCGAGCTCGAACTGCAGTGATTCCCGACACACTCCACGGCACCATTCAAAAGGACGATCATGTCGCTACCCGGATTGAATAACCCCAATGCCCAGGGCATGCCGACCGAGAAGCCCAAGTCGGACGTGTACACCGTGATGCTGGTGATCGCGCTGCTGGCCATTTTTTCGGCCATTGCCCTGCTCGGCAGCGAGATGGGCAAGTACGAATGGGACTTCAAGGCGCAGAGCATCCAGCGTCCGGCCCCGATGCCAGGGCGCTAGCACCGGCGCCGCCCGACCCGACGATCAGAACCTCAAGGCCGCTGTCCGCCCCGGACAGGCGGCCTTTTTTGTGGTGTAGCAGGCACACTCCGTGTGCCGTGTCCGGGACGGCACGCGGAGCGTGCCTACTACGTTGACTGCCACCTGTCATTCTGAGCGCAGCGAAGAACCTCACGCGGCGTCGTCCGAGACCCTTCGCTGCGCTCAGGGTGACAGACTGACCGATCACTCTCAACATTAGCGCCGATTAGCGATTATCAGCGTTCCTCCGTCCGGCGATCTTCCCCGTGCCTTACCGTCAGGTCGTTCGCGGCGAGTCCTTCGTCTTCGCCGACCTTGGCGAGCTGCTCGCCAAGGCCAACGAAGAGAAGTCCGGCGACCAGCTCGCCGGCATCGCCGCCGACAGCGCCCGCCAGCGCGTAGCCGCCAAGCTGGCCCTGGCCGACGTGACGCTGCGCGAGATCGTCGCCAATCCGCTCATCGATCCCGATGAAGATGACGTCAGCCGGCTGATCCTCGATACGCTCGATACCGCGGCGTTCGACCGCGTCGCCGGCCTCACCGTGGGCGAGCTGCGCGAGCATCTTCTGGACGACGCGGTGGGCGAGAGCGAGCTGCACGCCTTGCGGTGGGCGATCACCCCGGAAATCGCCGCGGCCGTCGCCAAGCTGATGAGCAACAAGGACCTGGTGCTCGTGGCGGCCAAGATCCGCAACGTGACCCGCTGCCGCAACACGCTCGGCGAGCGCGGCGTGCTGGCGATTCGCGTGCAGCCCAATCACCCGGCCGACGACCTGGGCGGCATCCTGCTCTCCGCGGTAGACGGCCTGCTGTACGGCTGCGGCGACGCGGTCATCGGCGTCAACCCGGCCACCGAATCGGTCGAGACCGTGGCCGCGATCCTCCACGGCCTCGACCGATTGATCGCGGCGGGCGAGATACCCACGCAGGCCTGCTGTCTGGCCCACGTCACCACGCAACTGGCCGCGCTCAACCGCGGCGCGCCCATCGACTTGCTGTTCCAGTCGATCGCCGGCACGCAGGCGGCCAACGCCAGCTTCGGCATTTCGCTGTCGCTGTTGCGAGAGGGGCGCGAGCGCGTGCGGGAGCATCACCGCCAGCGCGACGTCGCCTGGGTGGGCGAGCAGGTGATGTACTTCGAGACCGGCCAAGGCAGCGCCCTCTCGGCCGAGGCCCACCACGGCGTGGACCAGTTGACGCTCGAAGCCCGCGCCTACGGCCTGGCCCGCACGCTGGACCCGTTCCTGGTCAACAGCGTCGTCGGCTTCATCGGCCCGGAGTATCTCTTCGACGAGCGGCAGATCATCCGCGCCGGCCTGGAAGATCACTTGATGGGCAAGCTGCTCGGGCTGCCGATGGGCGTGGACGTCTGCTACACCAACCACGCGGCGGCCGACCAGAACTCGGCCGACAACCTGCTGATGCTGCTGGCGGCGGCCGGCTGCAACTATTTCATGGGCGTGCCCTGCGCCGACGACGTGATGCTCAATTACCAATCGACCAGCTACCACGACGCCGTCGGCGTGCGGTCGCTGCTGGGGCTGCGGCCCGCCCCGGAGTTCTTGCAATGGCTGCGGTCGCAAGGCATCTTCGAGGGCGACCGCCTGGCGGCCCAGGATCGGCTCGCCGGACGGCAAGCGCTCTTGGATCTGGTGCCGCGCGCGGTCGCCGCGGAATGACAGAATGACGAATGACGGAATGACGAATGAGCCGATGGCCAATCTTTCGCTGGGCGCGTCGCCTGCCGCGGAAGCGACCGATGCGTTGCTGGCCGCCATTCGCGCCCGCACGCCGGCGCGGCTGCTCGTCGGCCGAGCGGGCAGCGGGTATCGCACCACCACGTATTTGGAGCTGCGTCGCGATCACGCGGCTGCCATGGACGCCGTGGCGGCCGAGCTGGACCTAGGGCGCGACCTGGGCGAGGAGTTCGTGCGCCGCTGGCGACTGTTCGAGGCCCGCACGAAGGCCGGCGACAAGCGCGAGTTTCTCATGCGGCCCGATCTCGGCCGTCGGCTGGACGACGCCTCGCGCACCGAAATCTCAGAACTTTGTCCGCGCGGCGCAGACTTGCAGGTTGCCATCGGCGATGGATTGTCTGCTGCCGCCGTAACGGCACAACTTCCAAGGCTACTCCCGTTGTTGACGGACGAAGCGGAGCGGCGCGGCCTGCGCGTCGGCCGGCCGTTCTTCATCCGCCACTGCCGCGTCGGCGTGCTGAACGACATTGGCGAGCTGCTCGATCCCTCGGTCGTGGTGCTGTTGATCGGCGAGCGGCCCGGCCTGGCCACGGCCGAAAGCCTTTCGGCCTACATGGCTTATCGGCCCCGCAGCGGGCACTCCGACGCGCAGCGCAACTTGATCTCTAACATCCACGCCCGCGGCGTGCCGCCGGAGAACGCTGCTGCGCGAATCATGGCCCTGGCCGAGAGATTGCGCGAGATGCAGCGAAGCGGCGTGGAAGTGAAGGAGGAGTCGATCCTTGCTACCGCGAGTCGACTGAGATAGCGGCCGGCCCACAAACGATGAACCGCCGACCTTCCTCGGGTTGTCTTGACCCGCCGTGCCTTCTCCTGCTTTCTATTCCCGTCAGCTTCGCACGTGTTGAGGACGTTATAATGGGTTCATGAGCACCGTGAATCGACTCTCCGAGGGACCACTGCCAAGCCGCTTGTTTCGGGGACGGGACATCCCACGTTCGGTGATCCGCCGCTACGTTCGCCAGGTGGCGGAGCGTTTTCGGCCGGACAAGATCATTCTCTTTGGCTCACACGCCTACGGCCAGCCCCACGCCGACAGTGACGTGGACCTTCTGGTCATCATGCGGGCGCGGAATCAACTCGATCAGGCGGTCAGGATCCGCTGGGAGCTTCCGTCGCCATTTCCGATGGATCTGCTGGTGCGCACGCCCCAAACGGTGCGATCTCGCCTCGATCAGGGCGACTCATTTCTCGCGGAGATCATGGCCAAAGGCAAAGTTCTCTATGAAAAAACTCACGAGAGAGTG
The DNA here is from genome assembly GCA_041497795.1 of Planctomycetia bacterium. Taxonomy (GTDB): domain Bacteria; phylum Planctomycetota; class Planctomycetia; order Pirellulales; family S012-138; genus JBGQHD01. Next base: position 3,102 of record JBGQHD010000235.1, on the reverse strand, counting down.
GGTGCGAAAGGCCGAGGCCGATCACGTCATGGCAAACGCACTCAGCCTGCTCGTTCCTCCCGTGCATGACGGCGTCTGTTTTCACTGCCAGCAGTGCGCGGAGAAATATCTCAAGGCGTTGCTGGTGGAACTCGGATTGTCCGTTCCAAAAACGCACGACCTTGACCACCTGCTTTCATCGCTGCGACCGCACCACCCGTCGCTGCGGTCGCTCCGACGGGGCTTGCTCTTCCTCAACGATTACGCGGTCGAAACCCGTTATCCCAGCAAGTGGACGAACAAACGGCAGGCCCATGCCGCCATGCGCTGGGCCGACCGTGTGCGGACTGCCGCGCGGTCGCTTCTTGGCATCGTGTCGGGACCACACCGACGTGGCAAGTCGCCCTGAGTGGCTTCGATCAATCGCGCAAAATGGATCACCGCTTCAATTCACGCTCACCCCCAGCGGCTCGGCCAGCCGGCGTAGCGACTCCAGCAGCTTGTCGAAGCCCGCGAAATCGAGTGACTGGGCCCCGTCGGAGAGCGCCTGATCGGGCCGCGGATGGACTTCCAGCAGCAGTCCGTGCGCCCCGGCGGCCAGCGCGGCCAGGGCCATCGGCGGCACGTAATCGCGGCGGCCCGTGCCGTGGCTGGGATCGACCAGGATCGGCAGGTGCGAGAGCTGCTTGACCGGCGGCACCACGGCCAGGTCGAGCGTGTTGCGGTTGTGGTCGGCGAACGTCCGCACGCCGCGCTCGCAGAGCACCACCTGATAGTTGCCGCCGGCCAGCACGTACTCGGCGGCCATCAGCCATTCCTCCAGCGTGGCCGACATGCCCCGCTTGAGCAGCACCGGCTTGCGGCACCGCGAGACGCGCTTCAGCAGGCTGAAGTTCTGCATGTTGCGGGTGCCGATCTGCACCACGTCGGCGGCCGCTTCCACCGCGTCGGCGTTGTCGGTGTCCATCAGCTCGGTGACGATGCCGATGCCGGTGGCTGCGCGGGCTTTCTCCAGAATCCGCAGCCCCTCGACGCCCAGCCCCTGGAAGCTGTACGGGCTGGTCCGCGGCTTGAAGGCCCCGGCCCGCATCAGCCGCACGCCGCGGGCGATGAGCTGCTCGGCCGTGCGGAGGATCAGCTCCTCGTTCTCGACCGAGCAGGGGCCGCAAATCAGCGTGAACGTGCCCGGCCCGATCCGCGTGCCGCCGGCCTGCACCACGGTATCGTCGGGGTGCATCTCGCGGCTGGCGAGCTTATAAGGCTTGGTGACGCGAATCAGCTCCATCACTCCGGGCAGCACTTCCAGCCGCCGGGCATCGACCGCCTGCGTATTGCCGGTGATGCCGATGGCCGTCCGCGTGGCGCCCGGCATGGAGTGCGGCACGAGCCCCATGCGGCGGATGGTCTCGATCGCCGCGGTCACCTGCTGTTCGGTGGCGTCGTATCGCATGACGACGAGCATAAATCATTCCCCCACAGCCGGGCCGACGACGCCGGCGTTCACGGTGCGCGGCAAATCGACGTGCCGAGGCAATTCGACCGTCTTCCTTGACCATACCAAGCAGGGGGGCGGGTTGCCATTGCCGCGGTTGGTCCGCGCGTCGCGTGGTTGCGCGGAAAGCTAACCGAGAATGCCGCACGGGCGCAACCCGTGGGATGGCTCAGGCTAGAACGGGGCTAAAGCAGATAGGCTCAGCCCGCCCGCCGTTCGCTCGGCGGGGCTTGCTGCTCGAGCTGCGGGAAGCGGTGGCGATAGAAGAGCTTTTCCCACCAAGTGGCCCGGCGCAGGCTCGGGCAGTCGGCGTCCACGGTGTGTTCCTTGCCCCGGCGCGTGCGCAGCAACACTTGAGCGTCGCCCACCATCCTCACCACCACCCAGTACTTGTCCACCAGGTAGGCGTAGGTTTCGCCCTTGGGGGCCGGGCCGATGTCGTGAGCCCGTGGGCCGGGACAATTGCTGTACTTGACTTTGCAGTAGACGACCGGTTCGCCCGGAAGATAGACGCGCTCGTTCATCTTCTCCCACTCCGCCGGGAAACGCAGCATTTTCGTTATTATTCGATCATCGACCGGCAGGGTCCATAGTAAATTAGCTGTTTGCCTGCATTTTCAGAGCAAAAAATACGCCTGGACGACGGCAGCCGCGGCGCATCCCGCGTGATGGGCAAACTTCCATGCACTCCATCCTTGACCCATGACCGAGCGGTTTCCGAATCTCGCCAGCCGCGGGGCGGTCGTCACCGGCGGGGCCAGCGGCATTGGCCGGGCGACGGCCATCCTGCTCGCCCGGCACGGGGCCCGGGTCGTCGTGGGCGACATGCGTCCGCGGGCCGACAACGAGCCGCTATTCTCCGGATTGGGCATTCGGCAGCTCGCCTGCGACGTGCGGTCCGAGGCCGACGTCGAACGGCTGATGGGCACCGCGGTCGAGGCCGCCGGCCGCCTGGACATTCTGGTGAACAACGCCGGCATCGGCCTCGTGAAGCAGATTACCGACGTGACCGAGGCCGAATGGGACCGCGTGCTGGATACGAACCTCAAAGCGGCCTTCCTGGGCTGCAAGCACGCCATCCCGCGGATGCGCGAGGCCGGCGGCGGCTCGATCGTCAACATCGCCAGCAATGCGGGCCTCTTGCCGCGGGCCCACGACCCGGTGTATTCGATCAGCAAGGCCGCCCTGGTGGCCCTGACCCGCAGCCTGGCCCTATGCCACGCCCCCGACAAGATCCGCGTGAATTGCGTTTGCCCTGGCCCGGTCGGCGACACGGGCATGATGAACGCCGACATCGCCGCCGCGGCCGACCCGGACGCCCTGGTCCGCCAGATGATCGGCGCCAGCCCGCTGGCCCGCGCGCACAACCGCATGATCACGCCCGACGAGGTGGCCCAGGCGGTACTCTACCTGGTCAGCGACGCGGCGGCCATGGTCACCGGTACCGCCGTGGCGATCGACGGGGGCAAGTCGCTCGGTGTGCCGCCGCAGGCGTGAGCGTGGGCCGCAAACTGACGGGGAGTGCGAACCGTTGTGACTTCAGGGTGTCAATCTAGAGGACATCGAACGGAGGCGGCTATGCGCGAATCGGACGACGATTCACTAGAGGCGGGCTTGAAGGAAGTCATCAG
>JBGQHD010000234.1:0-7297 GCA_041497795.1 Planctomycetia bacterium | reverse complement strand
TTGATCTCCAGGCCGCTGGCCGAATGCGCGTAGCCGGTGTACGCCCCCTGGGCCTTGGCCCACTTCATGAGGGGCGTGGTCCAGGTGGGCCAGCCCTTGTTCGCGCTGCCGTCGGAGCCGGGATAGGTCTGATCGCGAAGATTGAGCAGGCAGACGTGGCCCAGCGCCTGCGAGCCGAAGCCGCTGACTTCGATGTCATACTTGAGCACCGTCAGCGGCTCGCTGATCTTGTTGACGGTCGGCTCGAAGAATTGGCGCTGAAACGTATAGCAGGGGCCCCAGGTCAGGTTGCAGCCGACATTGAGTGCTTCCCCCTTCACGTGCAGGAACATGTCCTTGGCGAAGACCCCCTCGGTGGGGTTGGTGTAGTGGGCGCAGCCGGCGGCGTGGATGTGGTGGTCGCCGCTGTAGAAGCCGTAGTCCATCGGGCTGATCCAGCGCTGGAGCTGGACCTCGATTTTCGCCTCGCCTTTTTCGGGGATGGTCACTTGCCGCTGAAGCTGCCGGTACTCGGGCCCGCGGCCGTAGAGCATGGTCAGCTCGCCGGGGGGCAGCAGAACGGTGCCGCCGTCGGGGCGGTAAACCTGCTGCTGGAAGAAGAAGTCGGGGGCCAGACGCTTGGCCTGCGGCGGATAGACGCGGCCCGCCTTGTCGCGAAACGTGAAGCGGCCGGTGGTCGGCTTGCCGTCCACGTCTTGAACGGAGAGTTTCACCGAGACGGCCGGACGCACGGTGAAGAGGATCGCTACTTCGCCGCGGAAGCCTTGGTCCTGGGTGCCCTGGCCGACGTCGAATCCGAGGGTCGCTTCGCGTTTGCCGGCCTCGCTGCTGTGAATCAGGGCCAGCGCGTACTCCGCCTTGAGTCCGCTCAGACTGGCCGTCATCGGCTGCTTCGTGAACATTTCCACGTCGAGGAACCGATCCTTGTCCGGCTTGACGTTGCCGGCGCCGCCGCCGGAGAAGATCGGCCCGGCCTGCGGACTGGAGAGGCGCAGCGCTTTGGTAACGGTGCTGTCGTTGAGCACCTTGATGATCACGGGCGTATAGCCGCCCTGCTGCAGGGTCGCCGGCGCCGGGCCGCGGGCCGCCTTGACGCGCGACTCGGGATTGATCGTGACCGCCAGCAAGACGTGCGGGTCGAGCAACTGCTGGAGCTTCGTGGCATCTCGCTCCTTGGCGGCGGCCTGCAGCGCTTCGGTCTGCTCCTTGGGCAATGGGGCGCCGGTGAGATCGAGGGCTTGCAGCAGCCGGGTGACGTTGGCCGCCAGCGGCTGTCCTTCCGCCTCGACCGGCTCCAGCTTCTGAGCCCAGACGGCGCCGGTCGACAACAAGATCGCGGCAGCCGCGAGCGGTCCACAGAGGACTGCCAGCGATCGTGGGTGGTTCGTACTCATCGGTGGTCTCCTGCTGTTGGACTGGGCGGGTATCTGTTGATTGGCCGGTATCTGCTGAGCCGGGCGTCCTTTCGAGAGGTCGCCACTGGAGCCATATACTACCTCATGCCGGCGCGCGGTTCGATGAGGAAGGACCGGAGCGAGCCCTGCTGGGGCTTGCGCTTCGCTCCCGCCCCAGCCACCCCGTCCGAACGGAATGAATTCCGTTCTACTTGCGGCGCAACTGCTCCCTCACCAACTCCGGCAAGTACTTCACCGGCAATGTCCCGTGGGCCAGCACCGCTTCGTGGTACCGGCCGAGCTGGAAGGCGTCGCCCATCTCGCGCTGCACCGCCTGCCGCAGGCGGTAGAACGCCGTGCGGCCGACGAAGTACGTCGAGAGCTGCACCGAGGTTTGCTTGGCCCGGATGATCTTGAGCCGGGCTTCGCCTTCGGACTGGAAGGCTTGCCCGGTGAGGAACGCCAGGGCCTCGTCGTCGGTCATGCCAGGGTTCTTGTCGTCGGAGCAGTGCATCTTGTGGTCGAGGATCGCGTTGCCCACGGCACGCAGATAGAACTTGAGCTGGTTGAGCCGCAGGGCCAGGTCGCCGTTGCCGTAGCCTTGGTCGAGCATCGTTTGCTCGGTGTACACGGCCCAGCCTTCGGCGAACGTGCCCGACGAAAGCACCTTGCGGATCAGCGATGGGTGGCGGTTGGAGTATTCCAACTGCACGTAGTGGCCGGGATAGGCCTCGTGGATCGTCAGAATCTGCAGCATGTGGCGGTTGTATTCCTCCAGAAAGCTCTCCACCCGCCGGGCGTCCCAGTCCTTTGGCGGCGGGCTGACGGCGTACATGCTGGCTGCCTTAGGATCGAGCGGCGGCGAGGGGTTCAGGTAGGCTAGCGAGATGCCGCGCTGGAACTCCGGCATCTCGATGATCCGGCAGCGGTCCGGGTCAGGCAGCCGCAGGATGTCTTTGGCCGCGATGAAGGCCTTAATGCGCTCGACGGTGGCCCGCGTGTCTTTCAGCAGGTCTGCGGGCTTGCCGTGCTCGCGGCTGACGGCGTCCACCACCTGCCGGATGGTGGCGGTGCGGCCGGCTGGGTCGTCCGGCGGCAACGGCAGCTTGGGGTAGTGCCGGCTCCAGAGCTGCCGGGCGACGACGTACATATCGCGCACCACGCGGGCGAACTCGGCCTCGGCCTCGTGCAGCACTTCGTCGGCCGAGAGGCCGCTGTCCAGCTCCAGTTCCAGCTTCTGGTAGAACTTCTCCTTGCCCAGCCGCCAGTCGCCGGTGGCCTTCGGCATCACTTCCTCGTCGAGGAACTTTTGATATTCCTTGAGCACGAGGGCGGCCTGCTTGGCAGGCTCGGCCAGGTTGCTGAGCTGCGGCGTCTCGCCGGCGATCTCGAAGATGCCGCGCTCGTAGAAGGCGATCGACCCGCGATTCTGCCGCGAGGCCGTCTCGACGAACACCTTCGGCGGGTTCTTGATGTTCTCCCTGGCCGCCGCGATGACTTTGCCGATCTGGGCGATGCGGGCCGCCGCGTTCCGCACGTTCACCGCCTTGGGCTGCGTCGATTGCGTCAGCAGCAGAAACACGCTGTCGCTCGTGTACTCGTTGTACGTCCGCGGATCGACGGCAAACGGGTCGGTGTTCTCGGCCAGCCAGAGCTGGTACGTCAGGGAGTGCTTGAAGATCTCAAAATCAATCTGTGCCGAGCGGGAGAGCTTCTTGTAATCGACCTCTTTCGGCAACGCTTCCAATGTCTTGCGTGTTTCGGCCATGCGCTCGGCCCGCGCGGCGGCCGAGAGGTCGTCCATCAAGTGGTCGTAGCGGTGATCGCCCAATTGCGTGGCCATCACTGGCCGGCGTTTGAGTTCCTCTTCGAGGTACTTCTTGAAGAAGGCGTTGAGCGCGGCATCGGCCTCCTGGGCACGGGCCGTCGCGGGAAGGATGGTCATGGCGATTACGGCGAGGACTAGGGCGATTCTCATGGGCTGGAAGGCGTTAGTCGTCTGAGGATTGTTGTTTCGGAAGGGACTGCGGCTGGGTGGCAATCATTTCTTCTGCGGCGGCAGGGCGAGTGCCGCTTCGCCGATATCGACGCGGGCACCCTCCTTCGGCACCTCGACGTGAGCGGCCCAGAGGATGCCGTTGACGATCATTCGCCGGAAGGCCTCGATCTGGAAGTTCTTGTAGGGATGCCCCAGCGTGGTGCCGAACGCTCGGCCGCCGCCTTCTCGATCGTAGACCCAACCGACGATCACGTCCTTGCCGTTCTTCTCCCGGACTTCGAGCAGCGGTTTGGCCTTCTCGATCGTGGGGTTCATGTAGTACTCGTCGTCGATTTCGTATTCCTTCCACCCCCGACAGATCGGGTGGTCGCTCAGCAGTTGCTTCAGCGGCGAGCGACCGCCGCTCAGGCCGACGTTGCTAACCCAGGTGCCGCCCATGTAGCTCAGCCACGTTGGCCCGAGCCGCTCGAGGTTGTCCTTCTTGATCGACGACGCCCAGTGCACGGTCACCAGCCCCACGCCGCTCTTCATCAGCTTGGCCACTTCATCCCGGTGCGGCCCGTCCAGCAGCAGCTCCGCCGCCGGGCTGGTGTAGACGACGATGGCCTTCACACCCTCGAGCGTCTTGGCGTCCTTCGGCCAGCCGTTGGAGACCGCCGTCTCGACGCCCGGCGTCAGCTCCAGGCACTTGGCCAGCACGCCGCAGGTGTGCAGATACATGTGCGAGCCGTAGGGATGATCGGGGTCTTTGCCGATGAGGAGGATCTTGGTCTTCGGCTTCTCGTCGCCGAGCGCCAGGCCGCAGACAAGCGCCGTGGCAAGCACAGCCAGCATCGGGCGAATCGCACGGGTCATGGGTAGCTCTCGCGTCTCGAGGTTAGTGAGTTTTTGCGCTGGGGTCATTCTGATCGCGGTGCGGCGGGGCGGCAACCAGGAAGTCGATTGTTGCGTCGGGCCGTGCGCCGACGGAGAATCGGGCCAGTCTGAAATCGTGAATCTCGCCCGGCATCGATCCATCCCGTCGGAGGCAACACCCGTGCGCCCACGTCCCCTTTCGTCGCGAACCTTCGGCTTCGCCGCGCTCAATCGCCCGGCGACGCTTGCCTGGTGCCTGCTGGTCATCGTGGCCAGTCGTTCCGCCATTGCCCAAGAGGTCACCGAGCCGGAAAGTTATCTGCGGCTCAACTACAGCAAGCGCGAAGTCCACATCCCGATGCGCGACGGCGTGAAGCTCTTCACCGCCATCTATTCGCCGCGCGACGCGACGCGCAAGTACCCGTTCCTCATGATTCGCACGCCGTATGGGGTGAAGCCGTACGGCGAGCGGGAATTCCCCAAATCGCTCGGCCCCAGCATGCACTTTGCCCGCGAGGGGTACATCTTCGTCTATCAGGACGTCCGCGGGCGGCACATGTCGGAAGGCAAGTTCGTGCAAGTCACGCCGCACATCGAGGGCAAGAAGTCGGCCCAGCAAGTGGACGAGAGCAGCGACACCTACGACACCATCGAGTGGCTGCTTAAGAACGTCCCGGGCCACAACGGCCGCATCGGTCAGTGGGGCATTTCGTACCCCGGCTTCTACTCGTCGGCCGGCATGATCGACGCCCATCCGGCCCTCAAGGCCGTCTCGCCGCAAGCGCCGGTCGGCGACTGGTTCTTCGACGACTTCTTCCATCACGGGGCGTTCTTCCTGGCCCACGGGTTCCGCTGGCTGTCGGCCAACGGCGTGCGGCGCGACAAGCCCACGACGAACGAGTTCACGCCGTTCAACTTCCCCACCCGCGACGGATACAAGTTCTTCCTCGATATCGGCCCGGTGCACAACGCCGACAAGCTGCACCTCAAGGAGAAGGTCGATTTCTGGACCGAGCTGATGCAGCACCCCAACTACGACGATTTCTGGCAGCGGCGGAACATCCTGCCGCACCTCAAGCACGTGGCCCCGGCCGTGATGACGGTCGGCGGCTGGTACGACGCCGAAGACCTGTACGGCACGTTCGAGACCTATCGCCACGTCGAGCGGCAGAACCCCGCCGCGAACAACGTGCTGGTCATCGGCCCTTGGGTGCACGGCGGCTGGTCCCGCACGGGCGGCGATCACCTGGGGGCGGTCGATTTCGGCTCGAAGACGGCCGATTTCTATCAAAAGCACGTCGAGCTGGCGTTCTTCAACAAGTACCTCAAAGACGCCGACGTGCCGGCCCCGGCCGAGGCCACGATCTTCGAGACCGGCGGCAACCGCTGGCGGACGTTCGATATCTGGCCGCCACGGGGGACGAAGGCGATGACGTTCTTCGCCCAGCCGGGCGGCAAGTTGGCGGCGACGATGCCCAAGACCGCCGCATCGGCTGGGTCATCAGCCGACTCGTATGAAGAGTTCACGAGCGACCCCAACCGCCCGGTGCCCTACGTCGAGACGATGTCCCCCTCGATGACCAACGAGTACATGGTCGATGACCAGCGCTTCGCCGCCCGGCGGCAAGACGTCGTCGTCTATCAAACCGACGCGCTCGCCGAAGAACTGACGCTGGCCGGGCCGCTCAATGCCGAGCTGTGGGTCTCCACGTCGCAGGCCGACGCCGACTGGGTCGTGAAGCTGATCGACGTCTTCCCCGACGACGCCCCCAGCAACCCCTTCACGCCGGCCCATCAGACGATGAGCGGCTATCAGATGCTGGTCCGCAGCGAAGTGATCCGCGGCCGGTTCCGCAACAGCTACGCGAAGCCCGAGCCGTTCAAGCCGGGCGAGCCGGCCAAGGTGCCCGTCGTGCTCCAGGACGTGCTGCACCGCTTCCAAAAAGGGCATCGCCTGATGGTGCAAATCCAAAGCACCTGGTTCCCGCTCGTGGACCGCAACCCACAGAAGTGGGTGGATAACATCTTCTTCGCCAAGCCGGAGGATTTTGTGAAGGCCACGCACCGCGTCTATCACGCGCCCCAGCAGGCGACGTGCCTGAAATTCGCCGTGCTGCCGGACGGCGGCGCCAAGTAGGTACGAGAGGGCTCAAAGGCACAGCTCGAGGGCCGCGAGCCGCGGCGGTATTGCACTTGCCGAATCTTGAGGTACAACTAACGCATGAACGTCGGTTGATGAAACCGCCGGCCGGTGCGTCGGTCGGTCCCGCCTAGTACGTGGGGCACGTTTCCAAACGTGCCCGGCAGGCAAGATGCCTGACCCGCAGCCTTCGGAGACCCCCGCCATGTTGACGATTCTCGGCCGCCCGGATCGTGCGGTTGGCTTTTGCGACGGCCTTACGCGACGCGGGTTTTTGTCGATCGGTGGCGCGGCCGTCGGCGGGCTGACGCTCAGCCAACTGTTGCAGTTCGAGGCCCAGGCCGGCGTCCGCCGCTCGCACAAGGCGATCATCAATATCTACCTGCCGGGCGGGCCGTCGCACATCGACATGTGGGACCCCAAGCCCAGCGCCCCCGCTGAAATCCGCGGCGAGTTCAGCCCCATCAGCACCAACGTGCCGGGCATTCAGATCTGCGAGCTGTTCCCGCGGATCGCCAAGATGATGGACAAGTTCGTCATCGTCCGCTCGCTGGCCGACTCCGACGGGGCGCACGACGGCTACCAATGCCTGACCGGCTATAAGCGTTCCGAGCGGGCGCCGCGCGGCGGGCATCCGGCCGCCGGGTCGTGGGTCTCGCGGTTGGCCGGGCCGGTCAATTCGGCCGTGCCGGCGAACCTGGCCTTGATGTACGCCACCGGCAACCGCACCTGGGGCGAGCCGGAAACCGCCAGCTACCTGGGCACGAACCACAACCCGTTCAACCTGGTCGGCAAGAAAGCCCGCGAGAAGTCTGACAATATGGTCCTCAAGGGCCTGTCGCTGGAGCGGCTGCGCGACCGCTCGCAGTTGCGCGCCTCGCTCGACCGTTTCCGCGGCGAAGCGGAAGC
>JBGQHD010000233.1:0-7306 GCA_041497795.1 Planctomycetia bacterium | reverse complement strand
GACGGCGCGTCGCACAGCCGCCAATCGGCATACGCCACGGCCACCGGAACGACGCCGGCAGGCAGTCGGGCCATCGCGGCCGCCCAGCGCCGCGGCCAATCGGTCCAGCGACCGCAACCGGCCAAACCGAGCTTGGCGAAGGCGATGCTCTGCGGCACGTGGTCGAGTCTCTCCGAGACTCGTGGTCGCGTCTCGGAGAGACGCGGCCACGTGGTCGGCACGGCGGTGGGATCGCCCTCGTCGCGCAGCTCTCCCAACGCCGCGCTCAGCGGCACCCGCCCCGCGGCGCATCTTGCTACCTCGGCAATCACCCGCCAATCGGCTCTCCCCAGCGGCCCTCGCGTCGGCTCTTTGACGTCCAGCAGATCCACACCGGCGTGCAAGGCGACGAGCGCCTCTGCGGCGCTGCGGACGCTGAGGAGCAGGCCGGTCGCAGCACGTGGCCGCGTCTCTCCGAGACGCGAGCGCGAGTCTCGGAGAGACTTGTCTACGTGACCGGTCACAGTAGTAGGCACACTCCGTGTGCCGCCTCCGCTGACGGCACGCGGAGCGTGCCTGCTACTTTGGCCGGTCATCGGGCTTCTCCCGCGCGGCGCGCTCGCTGGGCTTGGCCGAGCCGGGCGTTGAGCCGCCCGACGACCTCTACGCTCAGCGGCTCGCACCACGTGCCGCGAATGATGAAATGGCTGTCACGCCATTGGCCAAGCCGGGGATCGACGTCGCCGCGGACCCACTCCGCCGCCTGCGGGCACAGGCGGATGAGCACGGTGGCGGTCTTCAACCCCCGGCCCCTGGCCGGCAGATGGCTGGCGGCCTGGCCCAGGAGAAAGCACTCGATCACCTCGAGCGGCACGCGAATCGGTTCGCCGCGGCGCAGAAGCACGGCCAGGTGACCGTCGGCATAGGCCAGCCGCGGCTGCCGCAGTTGCCATGCCAACGCCGCGAGCGACAGCCCGGCGATCACGATCAAGCACGCCCCGAGGATTCGGCCCCAGCCGCCGAGCTGACCGTACGGGGCCGCGAGCAGTCCGCCCACCAGCGCGATCGCGGCCGGCGGCAACATTCCCCAGAGAATCGCTCTTCGATTGGTGCGCAACCAGACCTCGGCCATGAAGGTCCGTTGTGCCGGGCCGGCGGGCGTTTGTCAATTGAGACTGTCAACACGAACCCGACTCGCCAGCGAGGGCGAACTGCCTCACCGCCTCGCCCTCGCTGGCGCGTCGGGTTAGTGTGCCGGGAATTGGATGACGGGCCGGCGCGAGTGCGCTTCGCCGCGGCGCTCCATCAGGCGACGGGGTGTCCGTTCGCAGACTTCCATGAATTGGGCATCTTGCCGCGCAAACCCGTCGCCGGCCCCGCATCCACGTTGCCAAGAGAAGGTAAAAGCAGGCCACGTCCGGCCGAAGGACAAGTTGCTGTCCTTGCTGCGCGAGAGCCGGTCCCTGGCTGCTTGCCCCCAATGGGTGACGTTTGGGGGGCCCGTAGGCAACCTCCGGACCGGACGTGGCAGGTTCGCAGGTACAAAGTCCTCCGGATGAGACGTTGTGAACACGACGCTTCCGCGGGGAGAAAAGCAGAGCAAAAGCAGGAGCGCCATCCATGGCGCTCACATGCCAGGAAGGTGGCGAGTCAATGAATCCGTGGATCGGTGACGAAGTTGAAACGCGCCATCCGCTAGCCGGACAACTTGTCGAACAGTTTGCGGAACTGGGGCAGGCGGCGGTCGAGATACTCGACCCAGGCGGCGGGCTGCCAAATCTCGATGCACACAGCGGCGCCCACCACCATCACGTCCCCCCCCGGTTCCACACGCAGGAACTCGCGAAACCCCTCGGGAACCAGCAACCGCCCACGACCGGCGATCTGCACTTCCTTGTGCCGCGTCGAGAGCAAGCGCCCCAGCAACTGCACGTCGCCGAGCTGCTCCTGCAGCTTGCCGGCCCGCACCTTGCTGCGGACCAGGTCGATTCCCGCCGCTAACTTGGCCTTCCAGACTTCGGCCAACCATAAGCTCAAACAACCGGGCCGCTCCTTGGCCAACGTGAACTCGGCCTCTTCACTTTCGCTGGGTTCAATCCCGCTTTGAGCGATGCCGAGCTGATCCATCAGCTCGCCGGGGATTGAGAGCCGATACCGCTCGTCGAGCGAGCGGCGAAATTCCCCCAAGAGCAATCGCTGCGATTCCGGCATTTCTGCACTCGACCAACGGACGTCTCACGGCCAATCCGTCGGTGAACGCTCCGCGACCCACGTGGTCGCAAGAGGTGGGTTTCCTTTCGTTCCTGCGCTGGATTCTACGAATTGGGCTGATTTCCCTCAATTCTTGTCTCTAATTCCATTGATTGGGTCCAATTCCCACAAAGGTCAGGAATGTATCACCATTCGCGCACATTTCAAGCACCCAAGACGGAAGTTTTTTGGTCCCGGGCAGCAGACCGTCGTAACAAACGGCCAGCGAACGGGTTGAGGCGCCTGGCTAGGCGGCAGCTCGCTCCTGCGACGGGCTGGACACGCCGTTTTCTATCACCGCGCGAATGTGGCCGATCAGTTCCCGCTCGAATCTCGCCGTGGCGAAACGCTCGGCCTGACGACGCGCGAGGGAGGTATCGAAATGCTTGTCGTGCGATTCAAACCAGTGAATCGCCGCGGCCAGCGACTCGGCGGAAGAATCGCCGAAGAACACGCCCGTGCCCCGGGACGAATCCGAAGCAGGCAGCACCGTTTCGGTCGCGCCGTCTCGCTGCCGCGCGATCACCGGGGTGCCGCAGGCCGCGGCCTCCAGCGGCACGATGCCGAAATCCTCGACGCCGGGAAACAAGAGCGCGCGACACCGTCGCAGGTGGTCGCGAATCACCTCGTCCGGTTGCCAGCCGAGCAATTGCGCGTGCGGGCCGGCCATGCGTGCGAGCCGGCGGCGCTCCGGCCCATCGCCGATGATGACCAGGCGGCGGCCGAGTCGCCGGCAGGCGTCGATCGCCAGGTCGATGCGCTTGTACGGCGAGAGCGCCGACACGCAGAGATAGAAGTCCTCGCGCGCGACGTCGGCTGGCGTGTAGAATTCCGTATCCACGGGCGGATAGATGACCGTGCTGGACCGCCCATAACATTCTTCGATTCGCCGCGCGACCGTTTGGCTAATGGCGACGAAGTGCGTCACTCGATCGCTCGCCCGTTGGTCCCACCTTCGGATACGGTCGAGCACGGCGTCTCGCGCCAGTTCAAGCGGACCCCGAATGAGCCGCTCGAGCCCAGCTCGCTCTTTCGATCCGCGGCCAAAATACTCGTCGCGCAGGTGCCAAGCATACCGCATCGGCGTGAAGCAGTAGCAGATGTGCGGCACGCCCGGAGGCGGCCGGACGCCCTTGGCCACGGCATGGCTCAGGCTCACGACCGCATCGACGTCGCTGGGCAGCCGCAGACTCTCCACCGCCCGTGGCATCAGGGGCAGGAGATATCGATAGTGTCGCCCCGCGCCGGGAACGCGTTGCAGGAAGCTCGTGTGAATCCGCATCCGCTCGATGGCCGCCGACGTTCGCCCCGGCACGTGCAGCAGGGTGAACAGCTCCGCGTCGGGAAAGGCCCGGCACAGCACCTCGAGGCACTTTTCGCCACCGCGCATGCCGGTCAGCCAGTCGTGCACGAGCGCGAGCTTCATGGGCGTGTCCGATTCTCTCTGGGCGGGCGCCGTGCTAGCATCAGCGTGTCGCGGGACCGTCGCGTCTACTCGCGCGGGATAGTGAACGTCTGGGCGGCGCTGGTCAAGAGCGACCGGTGCTGGCGTTGCTGGTGCGGGGGGATCCGCTAAACCGCAAGCGTGCCACGGGCATGAGTGGTCGCGTAGAGCGCTCTCTGAGCATCTGAGATCTGACATCTGATTCCGACACCTGACCTCTGACTCGTCCCCATGTCCGACCGATCGATCTGTTTTCTCACCGCCGCAGAGCTGGTTCGCCGAATCCGCGCGAAGGAGCTGTCCGCGCGCGACGTGATGGACGCCCATCTCGACCAGATCGACCGCGTGAATCCCAAGGTCAACGCCATCGTCACGCTACTGGCCGACGAGGCGCGACGGCAGGCCAAGCTGGCCGACGAGCGGCTGGCCCGCGGTGAAGCGGTTGGCCCGCTGCACGGCTTGCCGATCGCCCACAAAGACTTGGTGCCCACCAAGGGCATTCGCACGACCTACGGCTCGCCGATCTATCGCGATCATGTGCCGGACGAAGATGCGCTCGTCGTCGAACGCATGCGAGCCGCCGGCACGATCACGATCGGCAAGACGAACACGCCGGAGTTCGGCGCCGGCTCGCAGACGTACAATGAAGTCTTCGGCGAAACGCTGAATCCCTACGATGTGACGAAAACCTGCGGCGGCAGCAGCGGCGGTGCGGCCGTCGCGCTGGCCTGCCGCATGTTGCCGTTGGCCGACGGCAGCGACACCGGCGGCTCGCTCCGGAACCCGGCCAGCTTCTGCAACGTGGTCGGCTTCCGCCCCTCGCCGGGCCGCGTGCCGGCCTGGCCGACCGAGACCGCCTGGTTCCCGATTTCCGTGCAAGGCCCGATGGCCCGCACGGTGCAGGATACGGCGCTGCTGCTCTCCGCGGTGGCCGGCCCGGACGACCGCTCGCCGATTGCCATCGCCGAGCCGGGCGAGGTTTTCCGCCGCCCCCTCGAGCGCGACTTCCGCGGCGTGCGGATCGCCTGGAGCCGCGACTTCGGCGGCATCCCAGTCGATCGCCGCGTGACCGCCGTGCTCGACGCCCAGCGGAAGACGTTCGCATCGCTCGGCTGTCGCGTCGAGGATGGGCAGCCGGATTTCACCGACGCCGACGAGATCTTCAAGGTCTGGCGAGCCTGGCGATTCGAACTGGAGTTCCGCGACCTCCTTCGCACGCATCGCGGGCAAATCAAGGAGACAATCATCTGGAATGCCGAAGAGGGGGCCAAGCTCACCGGCCCGCAAATCGGTCGCGCCGAGCTGAAGCGCACCGAGCTGTATCACCGCGTGCGGCGGTTCATGGCCACCCATGAATTCATGGTCTTCCCGGCCACGCAGGTGCCGGCGTTTGACGTCCGCGAGCGGTACGTCAAAGAGATCAATGGCGTGCAGCTCCCCACCTACATCGACTGGATGAAGTCGTGCTATTACATCACGGTCACCGGCCTGCCGGCGATCTCGGTGCCGTGCGGCTTCACGCCCGAGGGCTTGCCGGTGGGCATGCAGATCGTCGGCCGGCACCAGGACGACTTCGGCGTGCTGCAACTGGCCCACGCCTTTGAGGCGGCAACCGGCTTTTGGAAGAAGGCGCCGGCGATCAGCCAGTGATGCCGGTTAGCTCGTGGGACACGCGGCTCGCGTGTCCGTCGCCTGGCACGCGAGCCGCGTGCCCCACGCAGAAAATGTTTGCCTGTCGCCGCGCCGCGCGTACAATTACGCACAAGTGATCCTCCGCCGACCGATCCCCCTCTTTTTGGGGAGGTGGCGCAGGCGAAGGTCGCTTGGCTCACTCGTGGAGGGTTTCGTTCTTCGTCCCTCGTCGCCGACCTCGCCAGCGGAGCGCTCAAGAATCCGTGGGAAGTTTGCCCCGTTTGCTTGACAGCGCCATATTGGTAACCAGATAATCAACTTCGGACTTACTTCTACTAGGCTGCCCTATTAGGGGACATGTCGATGGATTACGGGTTCACGGCCTTTCTGTACGAGTATCGGCTCTTCTTCTATCTGGCCGGCGGCGTAGTGTTGCTGATCGCCGGTTGGTGGTGCCTCGACTGGGTCCAGCGAAAGCTGCACGCCCTCGGCAAGGCGTTCGGCGAGATCGCCAAGCTCGAGGACCAGAACCGCGAGTTCAACAAGGAGGTCGGCCGCCTCCGCGGCGAAAAGACCGCCGCCGAGGCCAAGCTGCACCGCATCGGCGACGCCCGCAAAGATTTGGAAGAGGCATCCGTCCAGCACCAGCAGGGCGTCAGCAAATGGCAAGACGCTTTCAAGGATGTTGAGGCCAAGCTCGAGCGGACCAAGAAGGAAGCCCACGAGCTGCGCGAACAAAACGACGAGCTAGAAAAGAAGCTCCAGCAGTCGATCGACGAGCGCGACAAGCGCGTTGCCGAGCTGGATGAGAAGGCCAGCGGGGCCGCCCAGCAAGCCCGCGAGCTGGAGCAAAAGGCCACCCGACTGGAATGGCGGGTGCGGCAAGTGTCGCAGAGCGGCGGCCGGATTTGGGAAACCCCGGTCGGGAACTTCCCGCCGCAGTTCCGCAAGCGCACCGGTCCGGAAGCTCGCCGGGCGTGCGTCATCTCGCTGATGAACCTCAAGGGCGGCGTCGGCAAATCGACCATTGCCGCCAACCTGGGGGCCACCCTGTGGCGGCACTTCGACCGCCGCGTGCTGCTGGTGGACCTGGACTTCCAGGCTTCGCTCAGCTCGTTATGCTTGCCGGCGGGCGACATCGACGGCCTGCGCCGCGACAAGGCCTTCGTGCAGCGCCTGTTCCACAAGAAGCCGGGCGAGTTCGAATCGATCTACCCCTGCCTGCACCGCATCCGCAAGGACGCCGGCTGCAAGTGCGAGATCCTGGCCACCGACGAAGATTTGGCCGATCTCGAATCGCAGTTGATGATGCAGTGGGTGATCGGCGAAACCGACGACGACATCCGCTACCGCCTGCGGTCGCTGTTCCATAGCGACTTGGTGCAGCAGCGTTACGATTACATCCTGCTCGACTGCCCGCCGCGCAACACCACGGCGTCGATCAACGCCTTGGCGGCCAGCGACTACATGATGATCCCGGTCCTGATGGACCAGACGTCGGCCGATGCCGTGCCGCGCATGCTCTCCACGCTGCGGCGGCTGAAGAACAACAAGGAAGTGCCCCTGTGCCCCGAGCTGCAAGTGATGGGCGTGGTGGCCAACCGCGTGCTTCAGGACGGCAAGCTCACCCCCGACGAGCAGCAGGTTTGGAATTGGCTGAAGCGCGTCTGCAAGGACCACTGGGACACCGAGGTGGAGCAGTTCGAGCGCTCGATCCCCGACCGGATCGACTTCGCCCGCGCCGCCGGCCGCAACGAGCTGGCCGTGCTGCAAAGCTCCGAAATTCAGCGGGTGTTCATCGACTTGGCGAAGCGCGTGGATGCCATCGCGTTCAAGGCGGTCGAGGCTTCGGCCAAGAAGGAAGAGGCGGCGGCCCCCAAGCTCACGCGGCCCGTTACGGGGGCCAGGCCCGCGATGCCGCCCATTCCGACCTTCACCAAGACCCCGCCCGCCTTTGCCCCCGTGGGCAATGCCGGCGGCAACCAAGGCGTGGTCTTCCCG
>JBGQHD010000232.1:0-7311 GCA_041497795.1 Planctomycetia bacterium | reverse complement strand
TCTCCGGCGGCCGCCGCAAGGAGGGCGACTGGCTGGGACCACCCTTTGCCGGCAAGCACTTCGTTCAGTTCATTTCACTCGATCCGCAGGACCGGCCACGGCCGACCGTTGCACGCCAATGGATTCAGCACCTGGTTGCAGCGATCCGGAAGCAAGACAAGCGCCACTTGATCACCGTGGGCCTGGTGCCGTGGAGCCTTGATCGCAAAGGGCTGACCTCGGGCTTCGTGCCGGAAAAGGTCACGGCCGAGCTGGACTTCGTGAGCGTCCACATCTACCCGGAGAAGGGCAAGCTCGCCGCAGCGCTGACGACGCTCAAAGGCTTCTCGGTCGGCAAGCCGGTCGTCGTGGAAGAGGTCTTTCCACTCAAGTGCTCGGCGGAAGAGTTGCGCGGCTTCATCCGCGACACGGGCGACGCCTCGGCCGGCTGGATCGGCTTCTACTGGGGCAAGACGCCGGAAGAATGCCGGCGGTCGGGGACCATCGGCGACGCCCTGATGCTCGCCTGGCTGGAACTCTTCCAGGCCGGCCGCTGAGTCCTCTCGCGGAGCGAGAGGGCTACACTGGTCTACCTCGCAGCCATGTCCTTCGCAAACGCCTTCGGGTTCAGCCGCTCGCCGGTGGCTTTCAACATCAGGTCGTTCCAGCTTAGCGTCGTGCCGCGCTCGATGATTTCTTTACGGACGAAGTCGCCGACGCGTTTGTCGCCGTAGTAGCTCACGTCGTGCGGCGAGACGCCGCCCAGGGCTTTTTTGCACATCGCGGCGTGGACTTGCGAGGCGAACAGCTCGCCCAGGGCGTAGTTGTGGTAATAGACCGGGGCCACGACGATGTGAATCTTCGCGGCGTAGTCGGGGGCGTCGCGACCCTCGGGGCGGTGCAGCATCTGGTACTTCTCGACCAGGTCCCACCACAGCTTGTTCAGGTCTTGGTCGGGGTTTTCGTACATTCCCTTCTCGAAGCGGAACATCACTTGCGCCCAGCGGGAGAAGATCAGCAGCTTGTTGCGGAGCATCTGCCGGGCGACCTCGGCGGTGGCGGCGCGGGACTTTTCGCCACGCGGGGCGACGTTGGCCTTGTCCATCCAGCCCAGCACCTTGGTCTGCCGCTCGAACAACATGGCCAGCCCCTCGGTGGTCAGCGTGTGGGCGGCGTCGCGAAGGTAGAACGGCAGCTTCTGCGGGTAATACTGGCTGGAGTACACCGAGTGCCCTAGCTCGTGCAGCATGGTGCTCATCCACCGCTCGTCGGGGGCGATGTTGGCCAGCACGCGGACGTCGCCCTCGCGGTCGATGTCGGTGCAGAACGCGTGCGGGCTCTTCTTGTCTTGGCTCGTTTTCTCCCTGGGGAACAGGTCGCTGTGGTCCAGCACGGCATCGACCGGCAAGCCGATGCTGCGGTAGAAGTCGCGCGACAGCTTGACGATGTCCTGGCCCGTGTAGAGCGCGTCGAGATCCACGTCGTAGACTGCCGGCGGCTCCTGGAAGAACGGGTTTTGATAGTGCCAGGGGCGGAGGTCCTTGACCTCGATCTTCAGCCGCTTGGCGAGCCGGCCGTCCAGCTCGGCCTTGGCGTCGCGGAAGGCGTCGCGCGTCAATTCGTCGATTTCGTCGAAGAGCTTGAGCA
This sequence comes from Planctomycetia bacterium, assembly GCA_041497795.1. Classification (GTDB taxonomy): domain Bacteria; phylum Planctomycetota; class Planctomycetia; order Pirellulales; family S012-138; genus JBGQHD01. Next base: position 5,685 of record JBGQHD010000232.1, on the reverse strand, counting down.
GGGCCTCCGCGTCGTGCTCCTCCAGCGCCAGGCTCATTTGCTGGTAGTTGTCGAAGCCCGAGAGTACGGCGATGCGGTTGCGCGTGCGAACCAGTTGCAGCAAATCGTCGCGGATGAGCGGGGCGATGCCCTTGGAGCCTTCCCAGGCCTTGCGGAGGACCGCGGGGTCGGTCGATTCCTTGAGGACTTTGGTGAGGTCGTTGTCGTTGTACTCCTTGCCGTCGATCACCGCGCGATAGGCGTTGAAGGCCTTCTCGACCTTATTGCCGAGCTTGGTGATTTCCTGGAGCAGCGAGGGATCGACCTGCTTGCCGAGCCGCCGCAGATACATGAGCTTGATCTGCCGGGCGATCAGCGGATCGACCTTGGCACCGTCCTTCGCGGCGGCGCGTTTCTCGATCGCGTCGTGGATCCGCTTGAGCTTGCCGAACGCCTCACGGTCGGCCAGCGCCAGGTCCTGTTTGTTCTGGGCAGCCTCCAAACGCTCGTAGGCTTCTTTCGTGCCCTTGGTGTTGGCCACCCACCAGGCCTTGCCTTGGGCCACATCCAACGGGATGAGCGTCTTTTCCGCGTCGGCGATGAAGGCCTTGGCCTGGGCTTCGAGCTCTTTGGCCGGGTCGGCGGCCGACACGGGAAGGATCGACGCAATCATGAACATGGCAAACACCTCCGTGGCGAACCGCGCGGGGCGCGTGATGAAATGCGAGTGCAACACCGCGATGGCTCCAGGGCGAGTAAAGAAAATCGGTCTCGTTCCCAGGCTCCGCCGGCTCCGCCTGGGAACGCACTGCTCCTGAGGCTCCGCCCCAGCAACCGGGGAAGCGGCGATTATGCCTCGCGCGATATCCGCTCGGCAAGTCATTCCCGCGAGGCAGAGCCTCGCAGGCAGTACGTTCCCAGGCGGAGCCTGGGAACGAGAATGGGGCCGCTGGCGCGCGATGGGTGGTTCGGCTGTCGGGCAGGTCAGCCCGCATCAATCTACGCGGTCGCCGTGCCAGATGCAGCGCCCGGTTTCAATTCTTGCTGAAATTGCTGGTTCTGGGCGACGACCTTGTCGGCCACCCGCTGCTTGAACTGCCGCAGCCCTTCCCGCAGCGATTCGTTGGCCGTGGCCAGGATTTGCACGGCGAAAAGCCCGGCGTTTCGCGCGCCCCCCAGACCGACGGCGACGCTCACGACCGGCACGTCCGGCGGCATTTGCACGGTGGAGAGGAGCGAATCGAGGCCCCCTAAGTCGGGGGTGGGCACGGGAATGCCGATCACCGGCAGGGTCGTGTGAGCGGCGACCACGCCGGCCAGGTGGGCGGCCCCACCGGCCGCGGCGATGATGACCTTCAGCCCCCGCCCGACGGCCGACGTGGCATATTCGGCCACCGCGTGCGGCGTGCGGTGGGCGCTCAGGACGTTCACTTCGTACGGCACGCCGAACTCATCCAGCGCCTCGGCGGCGGCCTTGATCTTCGGCCAGTCGCTGTCGCTCCCCATCACAATGCCGACTAGAGGCGTCGCGGCAGTCATTTCACAGTGCCCATCGAACGGTAGAATCAAAGGACGTCCAAGAGCACCATACCGCAACGCAGAGGCCGTCGCTACCGGGCCCGCTGGCTGCCTTTTGCACTTTGCATTTTGCACTTTGCATTCCGTCAGCAGTCGCGCTCGCCAATGCAAATTGAAAAAGGCAAAATGCAAAGTGCAAAATGCACTTGCGCCTTGCGGTGACCTTGCACGCCGAATGATTTGCGATGGCCGCCAACCTCACACCCCAATACCTCAAAGCCGAGGAGGAGTACCGCCGGGCCACCACGCCCGAGGAGGAGCTGGCCGCGCTGCAGATCATGCTCAAGGAGATGCCGAAGCACAAGTCTTCGGAGAAGCTCCAGTCGGACCTCAAGACGAAGATCAGCAAGGTCAAGAAGGAGATCGAATCCGACCGGCAGCGCGGCGGCAAAAAGGGGCCTGGCGTCCGCATCCCGCGGCAGGGCGCCGGCACGGTGGTGGTGCTGGGCGGGCCGAACGCCGGCAAGAGCCAGCTCGTGCGGCGGCTGACGCGGGCCACGCCGGAGGTGGCCCCCTATCCGTTCACCACCCGCGCACCCACGCCCGGCATGATGCCCTGGGAAGACGTGATGGTGCAGCTCATCGACACGCCGCCCATCACCAAGGACTTCTTCGAGCCGTACATGCAAGGGATCATCCGTGGGGCCGACGCCGTCCTGCTGATGCTCGACCTGGGGAGCGACGACGGCCTCGAGCAATGCCAGGAGTTGCTCGATAAATTGGCGACCACCAAAACCCGGTTGGCCAAAACTTCGTATCTCGATGAAGAGGACATCGGCCTTTCCTACACGCAGACGCTGCTGGTGCCCAACAAGATCGACCTGCCGGAGGCCGAAGCCCGCTACGAGCTGTTCCGCGAGCTTTGCCCGCTCGACCTGCCGGTGCACAAGATTTCGGCCGAGCACGGCACCGGGCTGGAGGAATTGCGCAGCGCGATCTTCCAGACCCTCGACGTGGTCCGCGTGTACAGCAAGCTGCCCACGGCGAAGGCGCCCGACATGGACCGGCCGTTCACGATCCGCCGTGGGCAGACGATCCTCGAAGTGGCCGCCCAGGTGCACAAGGACTTCGTCGAGAATTTCAAATTCGCCCGCGTGTGGGGCAGCCAGGTGCACGACGCTACGGTGGTGAAGGCCGATTACCTGCCGGTTGACCGGGACATCGTGGAGCTGCACGTGTAGGGTGTAGCAGGCAAACTCCGTGTGCCGTCCTAAAGTAGTCATCTCGCTCCGCGAGATGAACTCCTCGCGGAGCAAGACGCCTACATTCGACGGCACGCGGAGCGTGCCTACTACGGCCGGCCCTACTGGTCCCCCAATTCCTCCGTGTTGCCAAGCGGCAACGTTGCGGTTGTAAATCACGCTGCAAATTGGGAACATTAGGGCAGGCGCGGCGCGGGACGGACGTCCCGATTACCGCCACAAGTCGTTCGTAAGCAGGTGCTTCTGGTTGATGCTTGACTTCGCCCGTCCTCTTGGCATCGGAGGTGCTTTTGGGATCGCCGGCATGAGTACGACCCGCATCGCCTGGCACCGAGGAACGCACCTTGAGTAAACCGGCCAAGAAGCTGACCCACCGCAACGGCACCCTCCCTCATCCCAAATCGCGCCGGCCTGCCCGGCCGATCGTGCGCCACGAGTCGGCCGGCCGCGCGCCGGCCGAGCGGTTCGGCGCGGAAGAGTTCACGACGCGGGTGGTTCACGACGCGGAGGCCGTCCATGTCGATGTCGAGGCGCCGGAGTTCGACGACCCGGACGAAGACGCCGTCGAGCCGGAAGCCGCGGCCGTCGAAGCCTTCGGCGTGGACGATCAGGTGATCGACGACCCCGTCCGCATCTATCTGATGCAGATGGGCGAGATCCCCCTGCTCACGCGCCAACAGGAGATCAGTGCCGCCAGGGAGATCGAGCGGCACCGCATCCGTTTCCGCAACAGCATGCTCACGAGCGAGTTCGTGCTCTGCTGGGCCGTGTCGTTGCTCAGGAAAGTACGCGACGGCGAGCTGCGGCTCGACCGCACCATCGACGTCTCGGTCACCGACGCGGTGGAAAAGAAAAAAGTCCTGGCGCTGCTGCCGGCCAACCTGGGGACGCTGGAGACCCTGCTGAAGCGCAATGCCCGCGACTTTCGCGCGGTCGTCAGCCGCCGTCGCCCACTCGCCGAGCGGCGGCTGATCTGGCATCGGCTGGCCCGCCGCCGCCGCCGGGCCATCCGCCTGGTCGAAGAGCTGAACATCCGCACGCAGCGCCTGCTGCCGCTGGTCGATAAGCTCGACGAAATCTCCCGCCGCATGGATACGCTGGTGCAGCAGCGGCGCGACCTGGCCCACGGCGTGCCGCTGCCGCTGCGCGAGGCCGACCTCCGCCGCGAGCTGTTCCGGCTGATGCTGCTGACGCAAGATACGCCCGCCACGCTCCGCCGCCGCGTGCTCCGCACGCAAACCCGCCGCAAGCAATACGACGCCGCCAAGCGCGTGCTCTCGGCCGGCAACCTGCGGCTGGTGGTGTCGATCGCCAAGCGCTACCGCAACCGCGGCCTGAGCTTCCTCGACCTGATTCAGGAGGGCAACACCGGCCTGATGCGGGCGGTCGATAAGTTCGAGTACGCCCGCGGCTTTAAGTTTTCGACCTACGCCACGTGGTGGATTCGCCAGGCCATCACGCGGGCCATCGCCGACCAGAGCCGCACGATCCGCTTGCCGGTGCACATGATCGAGACGATGAGCCGGGTGCGGACGGTGACGCGCGACCTGTTGCAAGAGAACGGCCGCGAGCCGAGCATCGAGGAAACGGCCCAGGCCGCCGGCCTGTCGCTCGACGAGGCCCGCTGCGTGATGAAGATGGCCCGTCAGCCGCTGTCGCTCGACCAGCCGGTGGGAGACCACGACGACAGTTTCTTTGGCGAGTTCGTCGAAGACCACCGCGAGGAGGACCCGCTGCGCGACGTGAACCAGCAGATGCTCAAGAGCCGCATCGGCGAAATCCTCGGCAGCCTGAACTATCGCGAGCGGGAGATCATCCGCCTGCGCTACGGCCTGGCCGACGGCTACAGCTATACGCTGGAGGAAGTCGGCAAGATCTTCTCCGTCACCCGCGAGCGCGTGCGGCAGATCGAGGCCAAAGCCGTGCGGAAACTGCAACACCCCATGCGAGCGGCCACGCTGGCGGGGTTCATCGAGCCGCTGAGCCACGAAGGGCTTTGATTCGGGGCCGTGACCGTCTGGGAGTGCGGCGACTCGTCGCCGCTTTGGGATTTTGAAATCGCCGATCGAGGCCGGGCCACGGCGGTCAGAAGATCAGGATATGTGACGCATCCACGGACGCCCGTCATTGCCGGACTGGCGATCCGAAAAATCCCAAAGCGGCGACGAGTCGCCGCACTCCAAAGCGTCGTGGCTCTTACTTGAGCACTTGCAACAGCGCCGCGAAGTCGTCGGTCCACACCCGCGGCGGCGGATCGGCATCGATCCAATCGCTCACCTGCTCGGCCACGGCCTCGAGAAACTGCTGGTTGCTGGTGATGATGACCCACACGCCGGCCCGCGCGCCGCGATCCGGGTCGTCGCCGCCGGAGATTCGGATGGCCGTGCGGTCGAAGCGCTGGGCCAGCCCTCGTGCGACGGCGGTGAGGTCCAGGAAGTTGTTCGAGAGGTGCAGGGCGAGCAACCCGTCGGGCTTGAGATGCCGGAAGTAGAGGTCGGCGCACTCTTCCGTCAGCAGGTGGATCGGGATGGCGTCGTTGCGGAACGCATCGACGGCCAGCACGTCGAACTGCTGCGAGCCGGTCTCTTTCAGTTCTTGCTCCAGGCTGAGCCGCGCATCGCCAAGCACGACCCCCACCTTCGCCAGGGAGTCTTCGGCGTCTTCGATGAAGGTGAAATGCTGCCGGCACAGGTCCACCACGGCGGGGTTGATCTCGTAGTAACGGATGACGACGCCCGGCTGGCCGTGGGCGGCGATCGTGCCGGTGCCCAGGCCGATGACGCCGACGTGGAACCCGTGCAGCGGCTCGCCGGGCACGTTGGAAACGTGCCCCACGTTGCGACGCGGGTGCAGGCGCATCGCCAAGTCGATGCCGCTGCCGCGGCCGAAGTAGAGCGTGGGCCAATGGCGCTGCTCGTCGCCCAGG
>JBGQHD010000231.1:0-7321 GCA_041497795.1 Planctomycetia bacterium | reverse complement strand
GTGCCGAGCCCAGCGCTCGCCGTAGTGCGGCGAGTCGAGCAGCCGATTCACGAGCCGCTCGTAAGCCCGCGGAGAGCTGTCCCGTGCGAAGGCCGCGGCCTCCTCCGGTGTCGGCGGCAGGCCGGTGAGATCGAACGTGACTCGGCGGATCAGCGTGGCAGCGTCGGCTCGAAGCTGCAGGCTCTGGCCGATGGCCTCGAGCTTCGCCAACACGAAGCGGTCGATCGGCGACGCGACCAAGGCCACGTTCCTCACCGTCGGCGGCGGCACGACGCGCACGGGCTGATAGGCCCAATGCGATTTCTCCTGGGCCGTGAAGACCGCCGGCAGGCTGCCCGGTGCTTGCGTCTTGCGGCCGACGGGTCGAGCGGCGGCGCGGTCACCCGGCCAGACGGCTCCCGTCTTTACCCACTCCACGAGGTCGGCGATCTGCTTCTCGGAGAGCTTGCCGTCGGGCGGCATCTTGAGCCCGTTCTCGTGCCGCACCGCCTGAATGAGCAAGCTCTCCTGCGGCTTCATCGGGATGATGGCCGGACCGGAGTCGCCTCCCTGGCGCGCTCCGTCCGCCAAGTCCAGGCGCAGATTGGCCTCCTGCTTGTCGGCTCCGTGACACTTTACGCACCGCGCGAGCAGCAGCGGACGAACTTTGCTTTCGAACTGGGCGGCGCCGTCGTCGGCCGCAGCCGTGACGCACCCGGCCGCGATGACGACGGTCAGAAAGCTCGCGAGCGATGTGCTCTCCGACATGACTCGCCCCTGGGGAAATTACAGGAATCGAACGTCCACATATTAACACACCGCATCCTGACGACAACCGAGTCAGGGGGGCCACTGGCCGTCCAGTCTTTGGAAGGAGGTTAAACCTCCAAGGGCATGCCGGCCACCGCCTTGTTCAGCGCCGGCATCAGCTCGTGGGCGAACAGTTCCATGCTGTGCAGCCAGCTCGCTTTGTCGTCCCAGTCATAGCCCATCAGGATCAGCGTGCCGAACATGCCGGTCTCCTCGATCATCGCCAGCAGACGACGCAGGACCTCATCCACGTCGCCGGCGATGATCTGCTCGGTGAGCAGGAAATCGAGATTGCACTGCGCGTCGGGCATATCGAGGTCGCGCTTGTAGATTTTGCGCCCCAGCCCCTTGTCGAATAGCCGGCCGATGTACTCAAAGTTCTTGCCGAGCGAGTTGGAACGCACGCGCCGGACCGCCTCCTTGGTCGTATCGGCGATGAAGATCGACTTGAGAATCCCCCAGTCGGACCGGTTCGGCTGGCGTCCGGCTTCCAGCGCCGCTTGCTCGTAGCTCTGCCAGTTGTCGGCCAGCACATTGGCCGTCACCAGGCAGTGTCCCAGGGGTCGATAGCCGCGTCGCCCGGCCGAACGCATGGTGGGCGAGTTGCGGCTCATCGCCGGCATGGAGATCGGCGGGTGCGGACGCTGCAGCGGCTTGTGAATGAAGCCGATGCCCGTCTCGTAGTCCACGTTCTTTTCGAGCCGGATCGTCCAATACTTGCCTTGGTACGCATAGGGCGGATCGGAGGCCCAGAGCTTGAGGATGATATCCGTCGCCTCCTCGACCATCTCGGCCGCGTTCTTGGGGTCTACGCCGTAGAGCTCCTGGTCCGCGGTCACGCTGCCCGAGCCGAACGCCAGGTTGAGTCGCCCCTTGCTCAGGTGATCGAGAAATGCGAGACGGCTGGCGACGTGGGCCGGATGATGCTGCTGCAGGCAGACCGGCGCCGGGCCAAGGCGGATACGCTTGGTCTCCCCCAGCGCGCGAGCGATGAAGATCTCGGGCATCACGATGTTCTCGTACTTCATCGTGTGGTGCTCGCCGATCCAAAACTCGCTGAACCCCAGCGCTTCGGCCCGGACGATGAGCTCCAGGTCTTCGTCGTAGCACTGGGCCGGCGGCTTGGCCGGATCGTGAAACGGCATAATGAACATCCCGTAGTCGATCGGCCGAGATCGTGGCGTCATGTGATTGCTCGTCTTCGAGTGGCATGGGGAGAGCGGGCGGCTGCGCGCGGCCGCCATCGACCGGATATGTTACGGGGCCAGGGCACCCGCCTGCAAAGGTGGCGGTGTGTCTTTCGATGAACGCCCGCTTCACGGTCCCACTGCTGTTGCTCACTGAGTCTGACGCGGAGCCGCTGGCTCCGGCTTGGGGGTCTGCCTGGCGCGCAGCAGCAACTCGCGGCCGACCAGGTAGAGCAGCACCGTGAGCACGGCGAACGGCAGCAGGGCCAAGAGGTCGGAGTACGGATACTTGTCGTCTGAGCCGGGATAGTTCTCCATGAAGAACGGATTGTTGACCGCGGACCACTTTGCGGCGCTCTTCAGCACTTTGCGAATGCCGTCGCTCAAGTTCAGAAACGCGTACAACACGCCCGCCAGCGCGCCACCGGCGATGTAGCCGGAGGCCATCAGCACGCCGGGGCTCTTGTCTCCCTCGGCGGCCAGTTGCTCGGGCGTCAGCTTCTTGTCGGCGAGCTTCCGGGCCGTGTACTTGTCAATCAGCCAGCGCACCGCTCCGCCGATGAAGATGGGAACCGACGTCGAAATCTGCAGATACACGCCGACGGCAAACGCCAGCGAAGGAATGCCGCACAGCTCCAGCACCAGCGCGATCATCACGCCCAAGAGCACCAGGCCCCACGGCAGCTCGCGGCTCAAGATGCCTTTGATGATGTAGGACATCAGCGTGGCCTTGGGGGCTTGGTATTTTTGCTCAGTGCTCCTCTCGCCATCGGGGCCGTAGATGCCGTTGATCCCCGGATCGGAGAAATAGGCCGGACGGCCCTCGTCGTTGACCAGGTAACGGCCGGTGGGGCCGAATTGGGTGTCGGTCTTGTGCCAAACGTAGAGCGACGCCCCTTTCACCGTCTCACGTTTCGGCTCGCCGCCGCTCGGTTCATATTGATCTTCCGCGACGTGGAAATCGGCGGGAAAACTGAAATCCCTATGTCCCGCGATGGGCACAGTCACGCTCGAGGACTCGTTGAGCAACAGCAGAATCGGCCCCAGCACGAGCGCCGACGCCAAGGCGCCGATCAAGATCGCGACTTGCTGATACTTGGGCGTCGCCCCGACGAGAAAGCCTGTCTTCAGGTCCTGGGATGTCCCGCCGCCGTTGGAAGCCGCGATGCAGACAATGGCGCCTACGGAGAGCGCCGTCACGTAATACGGCGGCGCAGTCCAGCCGACGATCAAGAACACCAGGCAGGTCATGAGCAGCGTCGCCACGGTCATGCCGGAGATCGGATTGGAGGAAGAGCCAATCTCGCCGGTCAGCCGGGACGAAACGGTGACGAACAGGAATCCGAACACGACGACGAACAGCGCCCCCAGCAAGTTCATGTGCAGCGCGCTGAAGAGCCAGACCGACAAGATGAGCGCCACAATGCCCCCGAGCACGAATCGCATCGAAAGGTCTTGCTCGGTGCGCGCCGCTTGCTCCTGCTTGGCCTGGCCACTCCGTCGCAAGTCTGCCAGCCCGGCTTGCAGGCTCCGCCAAATCAGCGGCAGGCTGCGGAACAAACTGATGATGCCGCCGGCCGCCACGGCCCCCGCGCCGATGTACAGAATGTAGGCCGTGCGAATGGCCGACGCGTCCATGTCGCGGATCAGTTGCCCCGTCGCGGGCGCGAGCGGCGACGTCAGATCGGCGCCGAAATACTTGATCGCCGGAATCAACACCAGGTACGAGAGCACCCCGCCGGCCAACATGATGGACGAGGTGCGCGGGCCGATGATGTAGCCCACGCCCAACAGGGCGGGATTGTTATCCAGCGCAATCGAGGCGCCCTCCAAGGGCTTGCCAAAAGCCTTGGTCGGCTCCGCTTTCCAGGTTTTGAAGATTTGCGCGATCGCGTAATACGCAAAGCCAATGCCAAAGCCGGCGAAGATCGTCTTGCCGCTGGGAAGGTCCTCGTGGCTCTCGGCCGAGGCCTCGGCCCCTTGGGCGTGGGCGGCCCTGGATTCTTCGCAGGCGCCGGCCTTGAGCACCTCGGCGCAGGCGGTGCCTTCCGGATACTTCAAGTAGCCGTGCTGCTGCACGATCAAGGCCCGCCGCAGCGGGATCATCATCAGGATGCCCAGCAGACCGCCGAGCACGGCGACCAGCATGGCGCGGGTGATCTCCAGGTCGAAGCCCAGGATCATGATGGCCGGCATGGTGACGCCCAGCCCGAAGGCGATCGATTCGCCCGCGGAGCCGGCAGTCTGCACGATGTTATTCTCGAGGATCGTGGCATTGCGAAAGCCGAGCTTCGACAGCACGCGAAAGAGCGTGATGGAGATCACCGCCACGGGAATCGAGGCGCTGACCGTCAAGCCGACCTTCAGCACCAGATACAGCGACGAGGCGCCGAAGACGATCCCCAGCAAAGTCCCCACGATCAGCGGCAGCGGCGTGAACTCCCGCAAGGCGACGCTGGCCGGGATGTAGGGGCGGAAGATCCGCAGGTAAGGGTTCGATTCGGCGCCGTCGTCCGGGAGAGCGGCGCCATCGGCTGGCCGGGGAGCATCGACCACTTCGCTGGACATGGCGTAGACCTCGGATGACCGCGGGACGTTACCACGGGGAAGGCGACGAGCGCGCATCGATCTCCCGTTGATCGACTCGTCGCAACTTCGTGGATGGTAGCCGTCGCGCCGTCGAACGCAAGCATCGACGTTCGCGCGGGGCAAGCGGGAGGGCGAACGAAGCTCTTGGTGAGCTGCCTCCGTGAACATGACGTAGGGAGGGACGCCACCGGCGGCTGACAGGACCTTCGCAGACAACGAGCCGAGCGACGGATACTCCAAGGCCGGCAAGGGCGTATGCCCCGTGGCCGAATTGCGACTGGCGTGGTCAGCAGCTTTTCACAGGACTCTCGGCCGCGTTGGGACGGTCACACTCGATCCGCCCTAGCAACCGCAGCAAACCATCGAGGATGGTGGCGGGGTGCGGCGGACAACCGGGGATGAACAGGTCTACGGGCAAGAGCGACGCGCAGCCGTTGTGGACCTCCGGATTGTCCACGTAGGGGCCTCCGCTGATGGCGCAGGCCCCCACGGCGATGACGAGTTTCGGGGCGGGGACCGCTGCATACGTGTCCAGCAGGGCCGTGCGCATGTTCTCGCTGACCGCCCCGGTGACCACCAGGCCGTCGGCGTGGCGCGGCGAGGCCACGAATTGGATGCCGAACCGGCCCAGGTCGAAGACGACGGTGCTGAGCACGTTGAGATCGGCCTCGCAGGCATTGCAACCCCCGGCGCTCACTTGGCGCAGCTTGAGCGAGCGGCCGAAGAGGCGGCGCGACTTTTCCTCGAGGGCTTCGGCGAGCTTCAGGGTTTGCCCGTCCAGGACCAGGTCGTCGCGCGTGCGGGTGGCGAGCCGATAGTCCTGCGTGTAGCGAATGGCCCCCTCGGGGCAGGCCTCCAGGCAGTCGGTGCAGAACAGGCACCGGCCCAGATCCAGGCTGACCTGCTCGCCGCTCACGGTCACCGCCTGCGTCGGGCAGGCCTTCGCACAGTCGTGGCAGCCCTGCGGGCACTTCGCGGAATCCACAATCGGCAGGCCGCGGAAGCGGTCCGGCAGGGTGGGCTCTTGGGCCGGGTAGGGGATCGTCCGGTGCCCTTGCTTCAGGCGCGCTAAGGAGACTCTTAACATACGTGCTTCCTACGGTGGTGATGCCGCAACCCAGTAGGTCCCACCTGCCGGGCGGGACTAGCCGCTGCCGACCCACGGGAGGACCAGTGCCGCCCGGCAGGCGGCACCTACAGGTCATGGCCGCAGTACGACAGGTTGAAACTCTTGTTGCAGAGCGGGAAATCGGAAATCTGCTGGTCGCGGAGCGCCATCGCCAGGCCGGTCCAGTTGTGGAAGGACGGGTCTACGATCTTGTAGCGGGAGAATCGCGACTGCGCATCGGTCAGGGCCACGTGGCAAATCGCTCCGCGCCAGCCCTCCACAAGCGTCGCGACCAGGTGTTCGGGCTTCAACACGCCTGGCTCGGCGCGGATCGGTCCGTCCGGCAGCGTCGCGAGCTGCTCGTGGATGAACGCCACCGACCGCTGAATCTCCAGCCAGCGGACGTAGGCGCGGGCGAACACGTCGCCGCTCGGCCAGGTCGAGACCGGAATCTGGGCGAACCTGAAGATGCCGGACGGGAAGTCCTGGCGCGCATCGCACTCGATGCCGCACGCGCGGGCAGCGGGGCCGACCAGGCCCAGCGCGCGGGCGACGTCGGGCTTGACGGCGCCGGTCTCCGCGAAGCGGGCCTGGACGGATGCGGAATCCCAGAGCAAATTGGCCGCATTGGCCACATCGCGCGACGCGGCTTCGAGCCGCTCCAGGAATTGTTGCTTGCGGTCCTCGTCCAGATCGAAGACCACTCGGCCCGGTCGCACCATGCCGCGTCCAAAGCGGCTGCCGCAGAGCAGCGCCGTCAGATTGAGAAAATCGCCGCGAATGCGGCCGCAATACGCGGCCGTCGGCAGGAAGCCCACGTCGCCGGCCAGCGCTCCCAGGTCGCCGGTGTGGTTGGCCAGCCGCTCCAACTCGAGGGCCACGCCGCGCAGCAAGTCGGCGCGGATGGGCACCTGGCAGCCGGCCAGCGCTTCCACGGCTTGGCAATAGGCCGTTGCATGGCCAATGGACGTGTCGCCGGCGACCGTCTCCATCGTGTGGATCGTGCGCTGATTCGGCCCGCCGACCAGCGTTCGCTCGGCCCCCCGGTGCTGGTAGCCGAGCGAAATCTCCAAGTGGAAGACCTGTTCGCCGTGACATTGAAAGCGGAAGTGCCCGGGCTCGATGATCCCGGCATGCACCGGGCCGACGGCCACCTCGTGGATTTCCTCGCCTTCGACCCGGTAGTAGTCGGTCACGCCGATGACGGGCTGCTCGCCCGGCTTGCGTCCCCAAGCGTCGTGGCCGGGCCGGTACGACGAATGAAACCGCACGGGCTTGAACCACGGATGCCCTTCAGGGCGCACGCCATACTGCTCGGCGATCTCGCGCTCGAAGAGATGCACTTGCGGGCAGCTCGGCGTCAGCGAAGGGAAACGGTCGCCGTCGAGTCGGGTCATTCCGACTCGCAGCAGCGAGCGGACGTCATTGGCGAGCACGACGTAGAGGTCAACATGGCCGTTGGGGAAGTCGCCCGCAACGGGGTCGGGAGTCAATTTCGTGGCGAATACGCTCGGCGGCACGGCACCGCTTTCTTCGCCACTAAATTGACTCCCGACCCCTTTCGTGGCTGCAGAAGCTTTGCCGGTTGGCGCGTCGGCAAAGAGTGCGGCGACTCTTTGCCCTCCGGCCGCGGCGCTAATGATCGCCC
>JBGQHD010000230.1:0-7347 GCA_041497795.1 Planctomycetia bacterium | reverse complement strand
GGTCTTGCTGGCGTTCAGTTTTGACCTCTGCCTCCTGCCTCCTGCCCCCTGACCCCTGGCGATGCCTTCCCGCCGCACACTCAAAGCCGCCGAGGCCATTCGCGAAGTGGTGAGCATGGCCATCCTCCGGGACCTCAAAGACCCCCGCGTGCGTAACGTCACCGTGACGGCGGTCGAAGTCTCGCCCGACATGCGGCAAGCGCGGGTCCACGTTTCGGTGATGGGCAGCGACACCCAGCAGAACCTGACGCTCCGCGGGCTGCGCAGCGCGGCCGGCTTTCTGCAGGCCAAAGTCGCGCAGCGCATCGAAACGCGCTACACGCCGACGCTGACGTTCGAGCTGGACCTGGGGGTCAAGCGATCGGTGGAGATCGCCCGCCGGCTGCGCGAGGTGCTGCCGCCGGGCGAGGAAGCCGGCACGCCTTCCAGCGGCGCCGAGGAAGAATCGCCGGACACCGAAGAAGCAATCGACGCCGAGGAAGCCTTGGTGGAGGCCGGCGGCGCCGATTGGACGGACGATGCCCGCTTGACAAACGATGCCCGCTTGACAAACGATGCCCGCTTGACAAACGATGCCCGCTTGACAAACGACGCCCGCTTGACAACCAGCGCCAACGCGCCGCACGGCGCCGATTCGACTTTGGACAAGCCCGATTGACTCGGCTGGCTAGCGTCCAGGTGCACGCCGAGGGCCGCCGGCTGCCGACGTTTCCTCTGAAATCCGGCCTGTGATTTCCGACCTCTGACCAGAGTCCCGACGCTCCCTCATGGCTGCTCCCAGTCGCTCGACGCTGCTCGCCCAGATCCAGAAGGTGCTGAAGCGGCACTACGATCCGGTGTCCGTGGACGCCAATCGCTCCGTGCTGGAGCATGTGATCTACGGCCTGCTGTTGGAGAACGCCACCTACGCCGCCGCCGACGCCGTGCTGGCCGCGCTCCGCGAATCGTACTTCGACTGGAACGAAGTCCGCGTGGCCGCGGCGACCGACTTGGCCGAGCAGCTTCAGCGGCTGCCCCAGCCGGCCGTCACCGCCGCCAGCCTGCGGGGCGTGCTGCAGGCGATGTTTGACACGGCTTTTTCCTTCGACCTGGAGCATCTTCGCAAGGAGAACCTGGGGCAGGCGGTCGAACGGCTCGAACGATTCAAGGGGTCCCGGCCGTTCATGGTGTCGTACGTGGTGCAGGCCGCCCTGGGGGGGCATGCGATCCCCTTGGACCGCGGGGCGCTGGACGTGTTTGCGATCCTGGGCGCGATCGGCCCCGGCGAACAGCAAGCCGGTTCGGTGCCCGGCCTGGAGCGCGCGGTCCCCAAGCACAAAGGGGTGGAGTTCGCCTCGCTGTTGCACCAGTTGTCGGCCGATTTCGTGGCCAATCCACACTCTCCCAGCGTTCATAAGCTGCTGCTGGAGATCAACCCGGGGGCCAAGGACCGCTTGCCCAAGCGCGGCAAGAAACCCGACGAGGCGGCCAAGGAGCCCAAGACCGCCGGGGCGGATCGCGCCCAATCCCGAGCCGCGCGGCCGGCCCAAGGGGCCAAGGGGGGGAGCGGGAAACCCGCTCCGGCTGGCGGGGCGCGTCGCAAGCCGCGGTGACGCGCCGCTGAGGTCCATCCGCCCCCCGGACGGCCCGCTGCGCCAAAAAAATCCGCGCAGCATGCTTGCAACTTGTAAACAAACCGCTTAGGCTTTAGGCGTCAATTCTAGGAATTGCGGTCACCGTCTTGCAGGTCGCCCAAGGCGACAGGTTTTTGCGCTTCGTTTTCTTTCTTTTTTTCTCGTTCTCTGGAGGGTCTCATGTCCACTTCACGAAGACGGGGTTTTACCCTGGTCGAGCTGTTGGTGGTGATTGCCATCATCGGCGTGCTGATTTCGTTGTTGCTGCCGGCGGTGCAGGCCGCCCGCGAGGCTGGGCGTCGTGCTCAGTGCTCGAACAACCTGCGGCAGTTGGCCTTGGGGTGTCACCTGTACCATGACACGAACAACGAGCTGCCGCCACTTTGCAGTGAGCGGTACACTAATATGCCCGTCCCCCCCGAAATCACGGCCTTTCCAGCAGGTCCCGGCGTCGGGTGGTCGTGGATCATGCTGATTGCGCCGTTCATTGAGCAGAAGGGGGCCTGGAACTCCATCAACTGGGTCGAGCGGCTTCCCATGGGCGCGAACAACCTGGTGAACGCGGTTCCGTCCCTGAAGGGGACATCGCTGCTCTGCCCCACCCGTCGTAGTTCGGCCTCAATCAACCAAATGAACACATTTTCGAACGGCGGATGGGCGCAAGATATCCCTGCCGCCAGCATCCAGGGGTTGCAGCCTTCGGATTATGCGGCGGTTTCTGGCGCGGCGGGGGGTGCCACGGGTCTGTGGTTTGACGGGGTTCTAGCCGAGCCTACCATGCCCCGCATTCAGGACAACAGCACCAATCCGCCCCGGACGATTCAGAAGCTGAAGTCGCAAACGACGTTTGGCAGCATTACCGATGGGAACAGCAACACGGCGATGCTGGGCGAGAAGAATGGCCACATCGGCTGGCTCGGCGCAGGCTGGTTCGAAATGCCGGCCGCGGTCGGGAATTGCTGGCATCCCGCGTTGCAAGTGCGCATTCTGGGCTGGCCGAATAACGGGGACTGGAACCAGGCCACCTACCTCCACGGTGGTCTGCCGCAAAGGCTGCCCGTCACCGACCCCTGGTACTACGTTACGGATCAGCAGACCGGCCGACAGCTACAAGTGGAACAGTGGTTCTGGTCATTTGGGAGCCAACATCCTATGATCACCTTGTTCGCCAATGCGGACGCGTCCGTCAAGCCAATCAGGAACAATGTCGACCCACTCAGGGTTCTGACGCGATATGGAAGCCGCGCGGACGGGGTTCAGGTCAACTTGAACTAGCGGTTTTGACCTTTGACTTACGCGTGCCTCCGCCGGTTCCGGCGGAGGCGCTTTTTTGACTCACTTCTTTGAGCGAAGGAAATCACTATGCGTCGGAAGATGCGGTTCACGGCGTTTCCGGTCGCCGCGCTGTGCCTGGGCTTGCTGTGCCTGGGCTTGCTGTCCGTGGGAGGCTGCGGCCCCGGCAGCGGTGCTCCCAAGACCGTCAAGGCAAAATTCAAGGCCGCTTACGAAGACGGCACCGCCTTGCCGCCTATGGTGATCTTGGCCTTGCATCCCGAGGCGGGAGCGGCGAAGTACACGGTCGGGGCTTCTACGCCGGTTGACGGCGAGTACGCCTTGAGTACCAGCTACGAGGGGGGCACCATCGATGGCGCGCCGCCGGGCAAGTACAAGGTCGTCGTACGTGGCACCATGGCCCCACCAGGCGGCGCGGCGGCCGCACCACACCCTGACTGTGCTGACGAAAAGACGACTCCTTTGAAAATCGAGGTCAGTGATTCCGGCACGGTATCCCCCAATCCACTCAAGATTCCGTTGGCGAAGAAGTGATGTGAAAGCCAAGCCGCTGGCCGCGTTGGCAGTCGTGGGGACCGTGTGCCTGCTGATCTACGTCAGCACGCGGCCCGACGCTTTGACTCGGCATCCTCAGGACGATCGGAATTCGGACGACGGCAGTTCGGACCATCCCGCTACGACGTCCGGCACGGGAAAGCGCCAGGCGGTCCCCGCGGCGTCGGATGACGGCGCGACCTTCGCCACGCCCCAGGTTCAGCAGCGGTTGGACGCCGCCAAACAGCGCATGGACCCGCGGAATGACGGTTGGGAAACCGAGGTGTTCAGCGAAGCGGCCTTGAAGCAGCTCCATCTGCTTGAGGATCTGTTGGCACGCGCCGGTCCGCTGCCCTCGGGCGACATTTCCAAGCTGATCGTCGCGGACTTTTCCTGCGGGCCGCTGCGTCCCGACGCGCTGGAAACCGTGTGGCAAGCCAGCGGTCTGGCGGTTCGCCGGCAGCGCGGCAATGCCCTGGAGGCGGATGCCGCGACCAAGGCAGATGTGGCGACGAAGGCGGCGCCGCCGGCGACGGTCTTCCGCGGCGGCCGGGGATGCTCCGCTGCGCTGCAAGCCCTCCGCGAGGGATGGGGCAAGGTCTCGCAGCCCCACGTGCACTTCAAGCTGTACCGCGTGGAGCCGCGCGCCGATCAGGTGGCTACCGTCGTCAATTATCAAGCTGCGGGGCACACTGTCGCGGGCGCCGTCCAACAAAACGCCACCTGGCACTGCCTCTGGCGCCAGGAGCTGGCGGGCGCGCCGCCGCAACTGGTCTCGATCGAAGTGGACCACTACGAGGAAATCGTCTATCGCCCGCCCGGCAGCCAGCACGCGCTGTTTTCCGACTGCACGGTGGCCGCGATCGGCAAGAACCCGTGCTTTGAACAGCAGCTCAAGCCGGGCCTGGACCATTGGGCGCGACGCATTGAGATGATCTACAACATCGGCTTGGACTCGCGCTACGGCCTGGCGCTGGGCGACGTCAACGGTGACGAGCTGGACGACGTCTTCGTGTGCCAGCCCGCCGGGCTGCCCAAGCGGCTGTTCATCCATAACCCTGACGGCACCGTGACCGACCGTTCGCATGAGGCGGGGGTCGATTGGCTGGACCACGTGACCAGCGCCCTGTTTGTGGACCTGGACAACGACGGCGATCAAGACTTGGTGCTGGGCACGAAGGGGCCCTTGGTGTTGATGGAGAACGACGGACGCGGACATTTCGCGATGAAGGCGCTCTTGCCGCTGACCGACACCGATGTGCAGTCGATCAGCGCGGTGGACTACGATAACGACGGCTATCTGGACCTGTTCGTTTGCGTGGACCGCAAAGGGCCGACGCCGCCGCACACCGGGTTCGTGTTCCACGACGCCCGAGATGGCGGCGCGCATACCCTGTTTCACAACGAGCTCCGCCGGGCGCCCCAGGGCGCATGGAAATTCACGAACGTGACCGCGGAGGTCGGCCTGGACAAGGACAACTTTCGTCACTCCCTGGCGGCCGCCTGGGAGGACTACGACGACGACGGCGACCAGGACCTGTGCATCGCCAACGACTACGGCCCCAAGCAGTTGTTTCGCAACGACGGCGGGCGGTTCGTCGAAGTGACGGTCGAGGCCGGCGTGCAAGACTTCGGCTCGGGCATGTCGGTCAGTTGGGCCGACTACGATCGCGACGGGCGGATGGACCTGTACCTGGGCAACATGTTCTCGTCGGCGGGCAACCGCATCGCGTTTCAAGACAAGTACCTGGTCCAGTCGGACCCAAACACGCGCGCCATTTACCAGCGGTTTGCCAAGGGGAACACGCTGCTGCGAAATATGGGCGGCGGCAAGTTCCAGGAGATCGAGAACGCGGGCGTCGAAATGGGCCGTTGGGCCTGGAGCTCGCCGTTTATCGACGTCAACAACGACGGCTGGGACGACGTGCTGGTGGCCAACGGCTTTATCACCGGCGACGACTCCAGCGACTTGTGAAGCCTCGTCTGGCGGCAAGTCTTGCCGCAGGTGATGACCGGCGCCACCCAGACCGGCGCTCCCACCCAAGTGGTCCGGAGCTTCATCCAGCAAGGCAAGTCCTTCAGCGGCCGGGAACGGAATTGCTGCTTCCTGAACGTCGGCGGCCGGCGGTTCGCCAATATCTCGGCCGTCAGCGGCTTGGACTTCGACGACGACGGCCGCGCCATCGGCATCGTAGACTGGGACTTCGACGGCGATTTGGATGTCTGGATGGTCAACCGCAGCGGGCCGCAGATCCGCTATCTGCGGAACGACCTGCCGCCCGAAGCCAGCGGCCAGTTCCTGGCCTTGAAGCTGCAGGGCACGACGTGCAACCGCGACGCCATCGGGGCCCGCGTCGAAATCCATCTCAAGGACCAGGCCGTGCCTCTGCTCAAGACACTGCGGGCCGGCGAGGGGTTTCTTTCGCAGTCGAGCAAATGGCTGCACTTCGGGCTAGGCGCTACCGGCCAGGTCGCCCGCGTCGTGGTCCGCTGGCCGGGCGGCAAGCCGCAGACGTTCACCGGACTTGAGGCGGGCCACTGGTATCGCGTGGTGCAGGGCCGCGACCAGGCCGAGCCGTGGACCCCGCCGCCGCGCGCGGCGGACCTGCAGCCGACGCCGCTCCCGCTGGAACCCGCCAGCGAACCGCGGCGCGTGTTCCTCAGCGAGCCCGTCCCCTTGCCGCGGCTGGAATTCAAGCTCCTCGACAGCCAGACCGGCGCCCCGCCCAGCAGCGTCGCCTCCAGTTATCTCAGCCATTTGCAGGGCAAGCCGGCGCTGGTCTGCCTGTGGGCAAGCTGGTGCGAGCCCTGTGTCGCCGAACTGCGGGAGCTGAATGAGCGGCGCAGCGACTTGGCGGCCAAAGGATTGACCGCTCTGGCCCTGTCGCTAGACGGCCTGTACGACAAGCGATCGAGTCCTCAAGACGCGGCGAAGTTGCTGGACCGCCTGCAGTTCGGCCTGCCCGCGGGCACGGCCGGCGCCGGGCTGCTGGATACGCTGCAGTTGGTTCAAGACGAGCTATTCGACCGGCAGTTGCCGTTGGGGCTGCCGTGCTCTTTTCTGATTGACGCCGAGGGCAGGCTGGCTGCGATCTATCGCGGCCGCCTGGACGTGGCCACGGTGCTGGACGACGTCGGACGGCTTGCCCTGATCGGCGAAGAGCGTCAACCGGCCGCGCTTCCCTTTTCCGGCCGCTGGCTAGCCCTGCCCACGCCGAGACACTTGATTCCGATCGCGCTGAAGCTCACCCAGCAAGGCCAATTGGCCGAAGCGTGGGAGTACGTTTCGCGCCACAAATCCAACATTCGGCAGGGGGCTGAGTATCCCGACTTGTTGCTGGCCCTGGGCCGGGGCCTGGCGCAACGGGGCGCCGCGAAAGGGGCGCTGGAGGCGCTGCACGAAGCGGTGGAATTGTCCCCTCAGTCGGCGGCGGCCCAATACACGCTGGCGGTCGCCCTGGTGGACTTGAAAGACGACGTGGCCCAAGCCGTGCCGCACTTGCAGCAGGCGGCCAAGCTGGATGCCAAGCACACGGGCATTCGGCAGACGTTGGCCTGGGTGCTGGCGACTTCGAACGATCGGTCGCAGCGCAATCCCGCCGAGGCTCTCCGCTGGGCCAAGGAGGCCGTGGCGCTGGCGGCCGAGGACGATCCAGCGCCGCTCGATACGCTGGCCGTCGCGCATGCGGCCGCGGGAGAATTCCCGCAGGCCTTGGAGTTGGAAGAACGCGCTTTGAAGTTGGCCCGTTCGGGCAGCCGCCGAGATATCGTCCCATTGCTCCAATCGCGCATCGAGAGCTTTCAAAACAAACGGCCTACGACCGCACGAGCCCCGATCATTCTATCGGAATCGCCGTAAGTACCCATCCGACTGGTCGCAAATCACAGCGGCGGCGGATTCCGCTCC
>JBGQHD010000229.1:0-7354 GCA_041497795.1 Planctomycetia bacterium | reverse complement strand
AGGAACGACTCATGTTGTGCATGCAGCCAGGGGGACGCCGAGGCACGGGAATCACACTGGCGAGTGGATGGGCCATCGCCCTTCTGGCGTTCGGCGTGGCCGCATCGCCCGCGGGCGCCCAGTCGTCTTCCGGCGACGCCACCCCGGCGAAGAGCAAAGTTGAATCGCCCAAAGACGACGCCGCGCCGGCCAAACCCGCGCCGCCGAAGCTCGGCCTGCTCCTCAACGAGCCCAAGGCCCTGCAAGGGTACACGTTGCTGTCCCCGATGAACTCCACCAAGACCTACCTCATCGACATGCAGGGCCGGATCGTGAACAAGTGGGAGACGAACTGCAATCCGGCCATGTGTGCCGTCCTCCTCGATAACGGCCACCTGTTGCGGCCCGGCATGCTGGGGCGCGAGGGCATCCCTGGCTTTGGCGGCATCCCGGGCGCGGGGGGCCGGGTTCAAGAATTCACCTGGGAGGGGGAATTGGTCTGGGACTTCAAGTTCCAAAACGAGAAGTATCAGCCGCACCACGACATTACCCGATTGCCCAACGGCAACGTGATTCTGGTCGCCCAGGAGAAGAGGACCGGCAAAGAGGCGGTCGCCGCCGGCCGCCGGCCGGAGCTGGTCGGCGACCAGTTCAATCCCGACTGCCTGCTGGAGATCAAGCCCACCGGAAAAACGACGGGCGAAGTCGTCTGGGAATGGCACCTCTGGGACCACCTGGTGCAGGACTTTGACAAGTCGAAGCCCGGCTACGGCAACGTGGCCGAGCACCCCGAGCTGGTGAACGTCAACTACGGCGAGGACATTTTGGCCCCGATCGTGGCCAGCAAGGACGGGGCCGACAAGCTCAAGTCCATCGGCTACGTCGGCAGCGCGAAGCGGGGGCGCATCAACTCCGATTGGACGCACACCAACTCGGTGGCTCACAACCCGCAGCTCGACCAGATCGTGCTGAGCGTCCACAACTTCAGCGAAGTCTGGGTCATCGACCACGGCACGACGACCGCCGAAGCGGCCAGCCACCAGGGAGGCCGCAGCGGCAAGGGGGGCGACGTGCTCTATCGCTGGGGCAACCCGCTCGCCTACCGCGCCGGTAAGAAGGCCGATCAGCGGCTCTTCGCCCAGCACAGCGCGCACTGGATACCCCAGGGCCTGCCCGGCGCAGGGCACATCCTCGTGTTCAACAACGGAGGCCGTCGGCCCGATGGAAATTACTCGTCGGTAGACGAGATCGTTCCCCCCGTGGATGCCCAGGGTCGGTACGCCTCCAAGCCGGGCACCGCTTTCGGCCCGGACAAACCGGCCTGGAGCTATGCGGCGGCCACGAAGTCGGAGTTTTATTCGATGCTGATCTCCGGCGCCCAGCGGCTGCCCAACGGCAACACGCTGATCTGCTCGGGCGTCAACGGCACGATCTTCGAGGTCACGCCGGAAAACGACACCGTGTGGAAGTACGTCAACCCGGCGAAAGCCAGCGGTGGACTGGGCGGCGGCGGCTTTGGCCCGCCGGGGCGCAAGGCGCCGGGCGGCGGCGGCCCCGGCGGCGCTCCGCAGCCCGGCGAGCTGCTAGCGACGTTCGTGCAAGACTTCCTCAAGCTCACCGACGAGCAGAAGAAGCAGCTCGAAGCGCTGCACAAGGAGATCGCAGGCAAGCTCGACAAGCTGCTCACCGACGACCAGCAGAAGCAGCTCAAGGACGCCCGCGGCGGTTTCGGCGGCCTGCCCCAGCCGGGCCAGATCATGACGGCGTTCCAGCAAGCTCGTTTGAAGATGACGGACGAGCAGAAGAGGCAAATGGAGGTGCTGCAGAAAGACGCCGACGCCGGTCTCGACAAGTTGTTCAGCGAGGACCAGAAGAAGCAGTTCAAGGAGCTGCGCGACAACTTCGCCCGCGGGCCGGGCAGTCCCAAAGGTCCCGGCGGAGGGGCTGGCACGCCCAAAGGCCCAGGCGGCCCCGGCGGCGGTTTCCCCGGCTTCGGGCCGCCGGGCGGCAGCTCGCTCTTCCGAGCCTTCCGCTACGCGGCCGACCATCCGGGCCTGAAGGGCAGAGAGCTGGCGGCCGGCAAGACGATTGACGAACTGGAGCGCGAGGAGGCCAAGGCGAAAGAGGCCAAGGCGAAAGAGGCCAAGGCGAAAGAGGGCAAGTCGAAGGAAGCCAAGAAGGAAAGAAGCGAGAAGGAAAGTAAATGAATCGGATCGGTAGGTTGCTCCTGCTGGCCGTCCTGCTGGTGCTATTGGTCCCCAGCCCGGCCAATGCCTATATCGGACCCGGCGCGGGGTTCGCCCTGGCCGGGTCGTTTTTTGCCGCGTTTGCCGCGATTTGTTCGGCGGTGCTGCTGGTGCTCACCTGGCCGGCGCGATTGCTGTTCCGCGCGATCTTCGGCCGCCGACGGTTGGCGCGGTGCCGGGTCAAGCGGGTCGTCATCCTTGGCCTGGATGGCCTGGACCACGGCCTGACGGAGAAGATGCTGGCCGAGGGCAAGCTGCCGCACCTAGCCGCGCTCCGCGACCAGGGCTGCTTCAAACCGCTGGCCAGCACGCTGCCGCCGATCTCGCCGGTCGCCTGGTCCACGTTCCAGACGGGGGTCAATCCGGGCAAGCACAACATCTTCGACTTCCTGACGCCCGACCTGCGGACCTACGAGCCGAAGCTCAGCTCCGTGGAGATCAGGCCGCCGCGGCGCACGCTCCGCCTGGGCAAGTACGTTTTCCCGCTGGGCAAGGCCGACCTGCGGCTGCTGCGGAAGAGCAAGCCCTTCTGGCACGTGTTGGGCGAGCACGGCATCTTCAACTGCATCATCCGCGTGCCAATCACGTTTCCGCCCGAGAAGCTGCGGGGCGTGCAGCTCTCGGCCATGTGCGTGCCCGATCTGCGCGGCACGCAAGGCATGTTCTCGCACTACACGACCCGGCGCCGCGACGAGGGCGAAAAGACCGGCGGCGAAGTCCACGTCGTGGTCCGCGCCGGCGACACGATCCAGGCTGACCTGATCGGCCCACCGCACCCGCTGCGTTCAGACCTCGGCCCGCTGAAGGTGCCGTTTACCGTCACCGTCAAGGAGCCGGGCCGCGCCCTCCTCAAGATCGGCGGCACGAAGCTCGAGCTGCGGACGGACCAGTACACCGATTGGGTGCAGGTTGGCTTCCGCATCGCGCCGGGCATGAAGGTGCACGGCGTCTGCAAGTTCCTGCTGCTGGGGACCGAGCCGGAGTTCGAGCTGTACGCCACGCCGGTGAACATCGACCCGGAGTATCCGGCCATGCCGGTCGGCTATCCGGCCGTGTATCCCACGTACCTGGCCAAGCGGCAGGGGCCCTTCGCCACACTGGGCTTGGCCGAAGACACTTGGGGGCTCAACGAGCACGTGCTGGGGGACGACCATTTCCTCCAGCAATGCCTGGACTTCGACCGCGAACGCGAGGCGATGTTCTTCGACGGCCTGGATAAGGTGAAGCAGGGCGTCTGCGTGTGCGTGTTCGACGGCAGCGACCGCATGCAGCACATGTTCTGGCGGTACCACGACGCCGACCACCCGGCCCGGCCGAAGGAGGTGCCGGTCAAGCATCGCAACGCGATCGAGGTCCTGTACCAGCGGATGGACGATCTCGTGGGCCGCACGATGGCCAGGTGCCAGGACCCCGGCACGCTGCTGATGGTGATCTCCGACCACGGCTTCAACACCTTCCGCCGAGGGATCGACCTCAACCGCTGGCTGGAAGAGAACGGCTACCTGAAGGTCGATGACAGCCGCCGCCAAGCGGAGCACCTGGCCGGCGTCGATTGGTCACAAACGCGGGCGTTCGCCATCGGCCTGACCGGCATCTTCCTGAACATCAAGGACAAGTATTCCCAGGGCATCGTCGATCCGGGCAGCGAAGCCGAGAAGCTGCGCGAAGAGATCGCCGAGCGGCTGTCGGCGCTCGTTGATCCCAGCAGCGGCACGAAGGGGATCAAGCGGGTTTACCAGGCAACCAAAGCCTATCGGGGACCGTACAAAGACCATGCCCCGGACCTGATCGTGGGCTACGACCGCGGCTATCGCGTCTCGTGGGACGCCGCCATCGGCCGGACCAGCACGGCGGTCTTCCACGACAACACCAAGGCCTGGAGTGGCGACCATTGCGTCGATCCGTCCGTGGTGCCCGGCGTGCTGTTCTGCAATCGTCCGGTGGCGACCGAGAACCCCCGGCTGATGGACATCGGCCCAACGGTGCTGGATCTGTTCGGCGTAGACGTGCCGGAGTATATGGACGGCAAGGCGCTGGTGGTGGCCGATGCGACCGGTAAGGCGCCTGATGTCAGGAAAGGCTCCCTGTCGGAGGTGGCCTGAAAGCTTTGGAGTGCGGCGACTCGTCGCCGCTTTTGGATTTTTGGTGGGGAAGTGGGGGATTGGAAACTCAACAGAGCTGCTATTGTCACACCAAATCCTAAAGCGGTGATGAGTCACTGCACTCCACAGATAGCGGTTCCTCTGTCTGAAGAACAGATACTTCACAAACCAGAATCGTCATGGCCGATCCGTCCTCGCGAAGGCCCAATCGCCGCACGTTGCTCAAAGGCGCCGCTGCGGCGGCGGCCATCGGCGGCGCCGCCTGGGCCGGCGGCTCCTACTGGCTCGGCAGCCGCTCGCGCGTCTCGCGCGCCGCCGGTAAGAAGGTGATCGTCATCGGCATCGACGGCATGGACCCGGTCCTCTCCGAGCGGATGATGGCCGACGGCCGGCTGCCCAATCTGGCCAGGCTCCGCGCCACCGGCGGGTTCAGCAAGCTGGGCACCAGCATTCCGCCGCAAAGCCCCGTGGCCTGGGCCAACTTCATCAACGGCGCCGGCCCCGGTTCGCACGGCATCTTCGACTTCATCCATCGGCATCCGGAGCACCAGTGCGAGACGTTCTATGCGGCCGCCGAGACGCTGCCCGGCCAAGGCGGCTGGGAAGTCGGCGACCACAAGCTGACGCGTGATTTCTGGCCGTTCCATGACAAGTCCCCTGCGACGGTGCTGCGGCGGCAAGGCGAGCCGTTCTGGGACTTTCTCGACGCCGAGGGCATCCCCTCCACGTTCTACGACCTGCCCTCCAACTACCCGCCCAGTCCCTCGCAGCACGGCCACCACCGCTGCCTTTCCGGGATGGGCACGCCCGACATGCTGGGCGGCTACGGCACCTATCAGCACTTCGCCGACAACGGCCCCGACGAGCCGCTGGACGAAGCGGGCGGTAAGCGGGCGAAGCTGGTGTTCGAGCGCGAGACGGCGCGGGCGCACATCGTCGGCCCGGAGAATAGTTCCCTGAAGCAGCCGCGGCCAACGACGGTGGAGTTCCTCGTGCATCGCGACCGCGCGGCCAAGGCGGCCGTGGTCGAGCTGCAAGGCCACAAGATCGTCCTCAAAGAAGGTCAGTGGAGCCGGTGGACGAAGCTGAACTTCGAGTTGACGATGCCCTGGTTCGCGCCCAACGGGCACGCCAGTGGCATCTGCCGGTTCTATCTCCAGGAGGTGACGCCCAACTTCCGGCTGTACGTCACGCCGGTGAACATGGACCCCTCGGCCCCGGCCCTCAAGATCTCCGAGCCGGAGTCGTTCGTGCGAGACGTGTCGAAGGACCTCGGGCTGTTCTACACCACAGGCTTTCAGGAGGACCACAAGGCCCGTTCCAACGGCGTCTTCCTGGACGACGAGTTCGCCCGGCAGGCCGAGATGGTGCTGGAAGAGCGGCTGGCCCTGTTCGACCATGCGGTGAACGACTACGACGACGGCCTCCTCTTCTTCTATTTCTCCAGCAGCGACCTGCAATCGCACATGTTCTGGTGGGACTCGGACGACGAGCACCCAGTCCGCTCGGCCGACGAGGCGCAGAAGTGGTTCGGCCACATCCACCGGCTGTATCAACGGCTCGACCAGGTGATCGGCGACATCGCCGACCGCTACGGCAGCCGAGCCACGATCATTGTGATGAGCGACCACGGGTTCGCTAACTTTGGCATGCAGTTCAACGTCAACTCCTGGCTGCGGGACGCCGGCTATCTCGGCCCGCCCGAGTGCACATCGATCACCAAGGACGTCAATTGGTCGCAGACGCTGGCCTATGGACTGGGGATCAACGGGCTATACGTGAACCTCAAGGGGCGGGAGCGGGATGGGACCGTCGAGCCGGGAGAGCAGAAAGAGGAGCTGCTCAAGGAGCTAATCGGTAGGCTCGAAGCCTTCACCGACGCCAACAACCGGCCGGTGATCCGCAAGGTGTACCGCGCCGACGAAGTGTACTCAGGCGGGGCGACGGCCCTGGCTCCCGATCTGATCGTCGGGTATTACCGGGGCTTCCGGGCATCCTGGGAAACGTGCCTGGGCGAGTTGCACGAAGAAATCCTGCGGCCCAACGACCAGGCCTGGAGCGCCGACCACTGCGCCGACGCGCTGGAAGTGCCCGGCGTGCTGTTCAGTAACCGGCCGATCGCGTCCGCGAGCCCGTCGCTGGTGGACGTGGCCCCGTCGATCCTCGCCGAGTACGGGCTGAAGGTCCCCACGTCGATGCAGGGAAAGAACGTCTTCGCAACCTAACCTGATCGTTCGTAGTGCAGGCTTCAGCCTGTCAGCGGCCTGAAGGCCGCACCACGAGCGCACGATCGCGAAAAACCAATGGTCAAAGTCAAAATTGATCCCGCTCTCTACGACCGGGCGAAGCGGGCGGCCGAAGCCGCCGGCTATAGCAGCGTGGAGGAGTTCATCGCCCACTGCATCGAGAACGAGCTGAAGAAGCTCAAGACCGACGACGCCGAGGAGCGAGTCAAGGACCAGCTCCGCGGCCTGGGATACATCGACTAGGCGACGTTGAAGAATAAGTGCGTCAAGTCGCGACCGAATCGACCCCTGCCGCCTTGTGCGGCAGGTGAAGAAGTTTGGCAGCTAGTTTCAGGGCAGCGTGACACCGACCCCCGCCGGCTTGCCCGGCGGGTGAGGGAGTTTGGGAGCTACGAGCATGCAGCGATCGTCGGCAATGCCCAGCTTCGCAAACTCTCTCACCTGCCGCACGAGGCGGCAGGGGTCGTGCGAAGCAAGCCATGTGACATCGGCTAGCCGCCAAACTTCTTCACCGGCCAGACGAGCTGGCCGGGGTCGAGACTGCGCAGTTAATTTCGACTATCGACCCCGATGAGCTTTCTGGCGCACCTCACCGTCTGGCTGAACGCCCTGGCGAACGTGCTCGGGCGGTTCGCGCTGGCGCCCGTCGCCGTGTTGCCCGGGTGGCTGTCCGCCACGCTGGTGGCCGTCGTGACCGGCGTGCTGTTGCTCATCGTCTTCAAACACACGTCGAATCAGCGGGCGATCAAGCGGGCCAGGGACGACATCAAGGCGCACCTCT
>JBGQHD010000228.1:0-7356 GCA_041497795.1 Planctomycetia bacterium | reverse complement strand
CGCCGCCCACGATCGACGGCGATTTCTGCTTGAGGGCCGCCTGCTGCTCGCCGGCTTTCCAGGCCTCGAGAAATGCGGTGAACGAATCCTTGGCCACCTGCTTGTCCAGCGGCATCGGCTTGTGGGTCGAGTTGCCACAGCCGCCGACTGCCAGCAGCCCGCCCAAGGCGAGCAGTACACAGAGAAACCCCGACCAACGCCGGCCGGACCGAATCGATTGAAGTCTGCAAACACCCACGTCTGAATCTCCGAAAGGAGGATGAGAAAGGAACGGATCGAACCCCACGGCACGGGGAGCACCCCGGTTGCTGAAGAGCAGCCGGGGTGCTGGCCCGAGACTTATTTCTCCAGTTGCAGCCCGGCGGCTTCGGTGACGCGGTCGAACGACGCCCGGTTGGTGACGTATCGGATCAACTGCACCACGTCGCGCGGCCCGGTCCGCTTCAGCGCCTCGGCCACCTCGGCGTCGGTCAGCACGATCGGCGACGCCGCGAGCTGCTTGGCGACGGTGAACATGGCCCGCTCGGCGGGCGTGAACTCTTTCCAGGAGCCATCCAGCTTGTAAATCTGGTCGTCCGACCAGCCCAGTTCCGTCAACCGCCGTTTGGCAAGCCCGGCGGCGTACCAGGCGCGGTCCTGGCTGGCGACGATCCAGCTCACTTGCGCCTTGTGCTACGGGTTGAGGTCTCCCTTCTTGTCGGCCGCGCGGATGCTCGTGATTTGGCTCTTGCCGTCGCGCGGGAAATTGGCCAGCAGGCGCACCCATTGCGGCAGCGGGCCCTGCGGCCAGTCTTCGGGCAGCAGGGTGCGGGCTTTGGCCCCGTCCACCAACGGCAGACGCGGTGACCGTTTGCGAGCGGCCGCCAACGCCTGCTCGACTTCTTCGCGAGTTTCCAAGGCGGGCCGCCGGCACACCGTCAGGCGGCTAAGAAGCCCGCTGCTTTCTTCGGTCTGGACGGGCGCCACTTTGGTGACCTTGTTCTTGTATTGCTCCGACGTGGGCGTCAGGTAAGTCTTGATGGGCAGCGGGCGATCCTTGGGCACCGGTTTCGCCCCCTGCTTCAAGAAATTTGTCGATTCTCTCGACTGCGGAATGCCCGCGCCTTCCTTCCAGCGGTTGATCGAGTTGTTACCCGCGATCGAAAGGGTCATTTCCAGGATTTGCAAGTCGGTATAGTGCTTGCGGAGTTGGTCGATGTCGGCGCTCGTAATGCGGTGCGGCTCGTAGCTCACCTTGCGCGCGTAACCATACGCGGCCCGCTCCGACGGGGTGAACTCGGCCCAATCACCGTCCAGGGCGGCAATCTCGTCCTCTTTCATGCCCGCGACCGCGAGCTTGGTTTCCTGGTGCCCCAGTCAGTAATGGCAGTTGTTGGTCCGCGAGACGATCCAGAAGAGCTGCGTCTTGAATTCGTAAGTGAGCGACATGCTGGGGTCCGGCTCGCGGGAGAAGGCCCCGCCGCCACCCCCGCCGCGATCTTCCCCCGCCGGCGTGTAGTGATAGCGCAGGCGCCCCTCGTAGCTGATCCGGTCACCCAGCTTCGCCTTTTCCTCTTCGGTCAGCTCGGGGAGCGGAATGCGAGGCGGGCGGCCCTTCAAGTCCTCGAGCGCCTGCTTCATTTCCGGCCGCGTCAAGGGAACGGGCAAGGGTGTTGTCCGGGGCCCTTCCGCGTGTAGCAGTCCCGCGGATCCCAGCACATAACACGCCAGCGTGCTGATCAAGGCAGCAAAAGTGCGCACGAACATGAGGTGTACCTTTCGACGAGTTCGCATTGGCCAGATAAAAAGCACCTCTCCCCTCGGGCGTTGAGGGGAGAGGCTCGCGGGGAGGGGTTTTCCGCGAGGTAACACTCCTCGTTACTGCGAGAGAGAAACGCGAAGACGTGGCAGCGGTTAGTAGTCGTTGACGACTTCGCTGCCCGCCCGCGTGCCATACGAGCGCCACAGCAGCAAATCGATGGTGTTGGGGACGTAGCGCACCGAGGCGTCGATCATCGCCAGGTTCACACCCTTGACGTGATTGCTGCTGGGCGTCGTGGCGATGCGGCCTGGCGGGTACATGCAAGAGCGCGTGTTGGGCGTCAATACGTGCCAGTAGCGGGTCGTGGAGTGGTACGACTGGAGCCACGGCGCGCCCACGTTGGAATAGCCCTGCAGGCTCAGGTTGGTGATGTCCATCGCCAGGCACTGATCCCTGGCCTCGTCCGGAGTATTGGGATACGTCCCCGGCTTGTAGGTGTCGGACCGCCACGAGCTCAGCCCGTTGCTGAAGTCGCCCACCAGTTTCTCTGAGAACGCGGCCGTATTGCTCTGGCCGTCCTTGACCCCGCCCATCGACACCTTGCTGTTGTTGAAGAAGATGCCGTCGGAGGGGGGCATGGTCGAGTTGGCGCCCGTGGTGGAGGGAACGCCGGAGAACAGAATGTTGACGCCCGCGTTGCCGTAGTAATTGTTCCGGCCGCCCGCCGCCGTGGGCCACATTTCCCCGGGATCGGAGGGGCAGATGAACGCGCCCACGTTCGTCATCATGGCCACGGCGTTCGTCGGATCGCTGTACGTGACGGCGTAGTTGACGATGTCGCTGATCGACTCCTTTTCCAAATAGGGTATGAGAAAGGCGTGCGACGAAAGCCCGTTGGAGCTGCCGGGCGGGAACACCTTGTTGTTGTCGTGATACAACTGGAGGGCCAAGGCCATCTGCCGCATGCTGTTGGAACAGCTTGCGCGGCGACCCGATTCCCGCGCGGCTTGCACCGCCGGCAACAAGAGCGCGATGAGCATGCCGATGATGGCGATGACCACCAGTAACTCGACCAACGTAAAACCTCGACGACGTGACATGATGACGACTCCTTGATGAAGACCGAGAATCGAGAAAGTGACGATGCGGTTCGGCCCTCGCCATGGGGTCCACGCGGGCGCAAAAAAAAGCCCCCGGCACACCCACAGAGGGCGCGTCAGGGGCTTTTCTTAGCCACCCGCGTTGCAGCCGCTGCGCACGTCGCAGCAACTGCATTTCATCTCTATAACCCACGCTTTTCAGACTGTCAATCATCCGTATCCGAAAAATACCAAAATGCATGCTGCCGATCGGCGCGTGCTGAGAAGCAAGAGTTTGTGGCCCAGGCTACTGACGGCGCGGTCCCGCGTCGACAGGGCCGGTGGTGTGCGGCGATTGATCCATGAGCAGCATCACCAGAGATTGCTCCAGCTCGCTCGGCTTGAATCCAAACGGCCCGCGGCCTCCCTTGAAGGAGACCCGGCCGTCGCGGTCGATGAGATACAGCCGGTCCGGCATGCCGCTGTAGGCGTGGCCCACGCGGTCGTCCATCTCGTCGAGCAAGAGCGTCATGCTGATCTTCAAGGCCTGGCAGCACCTCTTGGCCACGCCGAGGCGCTCGGCTTCGTTGCCTGGCTGTTTGATCGAGATGCCGGCCTCGTCGTTGGAGCGCATGCGCCAGCCGTCGGTGGGGTGGGCCTCGCGCACATAGATGGCGAGAAACGCCGCACGGTCGCCATAACGCCGCTTCAGGTCTTCCAGGGCCCCGAACTGGGCCCGGAACGGCCCTCATGTGAAGCTGCCGAACACCAGCACGACCGGTTTGGCGGGCTTGAGCTTCGCCAACTCGACGACGTCCTTGCCATCGACGGACTTCAGCGTGAAATTCGGCGCCCGCTCGTTGAGCTTCGGGCCTTCGCTCATGGACCCCAGCTCGCCGGCGAACAGGCCGCGAATCAGCACGGCCGGAGACGGCCCGTCGGACGGCTTGGAGCGGTCGAACCATCCCGACAGCAGGGCATCGCGGAAGTCGTCGGCAGAGAGGTAATCCTTGCCCTGGGCCGCTTTGTCGAAGAATTGCAGCAGCTCGTCCTTCGTCAACCGTCCGTTGGAGCCGGCGTTGACTTGCCGAAACAGGCGGTTCGCCATCGAGGACATTTGCAGGTAAGGATTGCGGTCGGACCAGTCGAGGTCGTCTTCAGAGATCACGCCGTCTTTGTTTCGGTCGAGACGCGCGAACGAGGGCTCCGGTCCACGGAACGCGGAGCGTGGAATCGCGCCTTTGGCCGGATCGACGCCGCAGCGGTCGGCCAGCCACTTCCAGGAATACCGCGTTTCGGCCGGACCAAACCAACCATCGCCCGGCCCCATCGACGAGCCGCGCAACACCGCGGCCAGCATCCGCACGCTCTCCGGCGGACGCTGGCCCTCATAGGCGCCTTCCAGCAAAGCGGCGGCGGCCGCGGCTGCCTGGGGATTCTCGAGCGTCTGCGAGGGGGGAGGCGCAGCGCTCCTCGGCTTATCCGACGGCTTCGGCGCCGGCCGAGGCGGCTCGTCTGCCTGGGAAAAAGCGGCGGCAACGGCCAAGAGCACCAGGCATCGCAGCGCGGCGCTCAGCGGTATTCTGTTCATGGGATACTCGCGCGTGAAGGCGACGCGGAATCGTGTGACAGTGCACCGCCGTCTCGGCGCACGACTCGGCAGCGCGCAAAAAAAAGCCCCGACATACCAAGCTGCCCGGGGCTTTTGCTAAACCACCTGCTGCTCCGCGCGCCGATCATCGCCGCCGCAAAGCTGAAATAATGTTTAACTTGGGGGGAGGTACGATGTCAAGAGTTCGCGACTATCGAAAACTCACTTGGCCTGCGGTTCAGCACCCGAAGTAGCGCCTACTGTGCGAATTAAGGCTCCACGCGACTTGCAGTGCCAGGTTCGGCGCGCTTTGAGCCGTTGGTCATCTCTTGCGTGCCCCCGCGCCAGCGCCGCACCCAGAAGAACAGGACGGGCAAGAGCAGATCGATCACTTCGTCGGCGATGAGGATTCCTCCCAACACCGGCATGGCCATCGGTCGGATGATCTCGGCCCCCGGTCCCGTCGCCCACAGCATCGGCGCCAAGCCCAGCACGGTCGTGCACTCGGTCAGCAGCTTGGGCCGCAGCCGCTGGACGGCTCCCTCGAGCACCGCTTGCCGAAGCTGCTGGACCGTGAGCATCTCCGCTCCGCCGGCGCGGGCCACCGCCTCCCGCAAATAAACGAGCATGATGATCCCGGTCGAGGTGGCCATGCCGAAACAGGCGATGTAGCCGACCCACATGGTCACCGAGAACTTGTAGCCGAAAAGCCATTGAAAGAAGACGCCGCCGGCCAAGGCGCCGGGCACGGCCAAGACCATCAGCAGCGCGTCGGCCAGATCGTGGTACGTAAAATACAGGATGAGAAGAATCACCCCCAGCACCAGCGGCATGATGAGCCACAGCGTCCGTCGCGCTTGAACTTCGTGCTCGAACTGGCCCGTCCACTCCAGGTAGACGCCCGGAGGCAGCGGCACTTGGGCGACGACCCGCCGGGCTTCGTCCACGAAATCGACGCTGCCGCGGTCGTGGACGTTGAGCCGCACGTAATTTCGCAAGAGGCCGTTTTCGCTCTTGATGACCGCGGGCCCCTCGGTAATGCGCACGTCGGCCACCTGGCTTAGCGGGACAAACTTCTGCGCGGATGCGGGCGTGGACAGCGGTATGAGCAGCTCGCCGACCGTCTCTTCGCTTTCGCGCCATTGCCGCGGATACCGCAGCCGCACCGGGTGCCGCTCGCGGCCCTCCACGGTGGTCGTGACCAACTTGCCGCCCAGCGCCGTTTCGATGACCTCGTTGACGTCGGCGACGGCCACACCCAGGGCGGCGGCCTTCTCGCGGTTGAGGTGGATTTCCAAATAGCCCTTGCCGCGCACGGGGTCGGCGATGACCTCCGCCGCGCCGGGCACTTGTTTGACCGCCGCGGCCACGTCCTCGGACGCTTTCACCAGGTCATCCAGGTTGCGGCCGAGAATGCGGATGCCCACGGCCGTGTTGACCCCGGTGGCCAGCATATCGACGCGATTCTGGATCGGCGTGGTCCAAACGTTGGTCCAGCCCGGCATCTGCATGACGCGGTCCAGCTCGCCGCCGAAGCCAATGATGTCGCCGCGCTCCTTGCGCCAGAGCAATAAGCGGCGCGCAAACTGCTCGCTAAGGTCGTTTTGCAGCGCGTCCAGTTCGGGCTGCGGATCGAGGCTGGGGCCTTCTTCCGCCGAGAATGACCCGTGATGATGACCGGCTCGCCGCGCCTTGCTCGTGGTCGCCTGCTCGCGAATCCGCTTTCGCTCTTTGAGCGCCGCGGCGATTTTGGGATCGTCGATCGTGCCGCGGCTGAGCAGCTCCTCGACGATCAGCCGGGTGTAGGTGGCCGCGGCGCGGTCGAAAAGCTCGGCGTCCAGTTTCGCCACGTGCTCACGCCACAGACTCTGCCGCCGGGCCGAAACCGCATCTTGGACTTCGGAGAAGAAAGTCGGCACGCGGCCGCCCATCGCGCCGTGTAAGGCCCAGGCCCCTTGCAGCAGCAGGTTTGGCCGGTAGGAGTAGATGTCTTCTTCGGGAACGATTCCTTGGCGCGCCAGGTTCTCGCCGGTTTCCCGCGACAGCTTGCGAATGTCCTCTGGCGTCGGCGAGAGGGCCAGGCGGGCGGCGAGGCTTTGCGAGATAGCGCCGCTGAGCGCCGCCAGTTCCACGTTGGAAAGGTCGCGCTGCAAGGCGCCATTGCCGCGCAGCAGCTCCAAAGTCCGCTCGACCCCGGCGGCAACCAGCTCGCTCCCCAGCGCACGTTGGAACTCCTGGTTCCTTTGATAGGCAAACTCGCGCAGCAGTGCATCGAAAAGGGGCATCGTCGCCGTGACGGACTCGTCGAGCGCGCGGGCTTCGTCTTCGACCTCCACCAGGCCGCGGGATTGCATCGCGGTCAGCGTGGCCTGGGCGTGGCGTTTGGCATCCTCGGGTTGCAGCTTGCGCTTGGGCCAGAACTCCGGCGGGCGAAAGTCGATCATGGTTTCGATCATGTCCAACGGCGCCGGATCGGTGGGCGTCTCGGCCCGGCCCGCCTTGCCGACGACCATCGAGACTTCGGGAAAGCGGCAGAAGATCATGTCCCGCGCTTTGAGGTCGTCGCCCGACTGCGTCACCGAAGCCCGTGGCGCCGTAATCGGCATGTCCATGACCATGCCTTCGTCGAGCGGCACCATCGCGTCGTTGCCCAGCGGCTTGATCCAGCGGTCGGCGGCCAGGGCCGCCAGCGCCAGACTGGTGATGTAGGCAGCCCGCGCTGGCCAGGTCCTGGTCACCAGCGCACTGGCGGCCAGGGCCAGAAACAGCGTTCCGAGAAACACCGCGTGCCAGCCCAGCCCCGCCAGACCGACCAGCAGCGTCGCGGCCAAGAACCAGATCAATCCCGCCGGCCGATCGAGGAAGTAACTCAACACCGGCCGGTAGACCTGGATCACGCCGCGGACCAGCCAGCTATCCGTTTCACTGCGCAGGCGCCCCTTGAT
>JBGQHD010000227.1:0-7367 GCA_041497795.1 Planctomycetia bacterium | reverse complement strand
TGTTTTGGCTGGCGCCCGCGCGGCGCGGGGCCCGGGGGGGGGGTGTCTATTGGGGGCCCACCGCCTTGGCCCGTGGTATACGTTCCCGCCGACACTAAATCTACCCCCGACCCCTCACCTCGTCCCATGATCTCTGTCGAAAGCCTGACCAAGCTCTTCCCGTCGCCGCGAGGGAATATCCTGGCGGTCGATCGGTTGACGTTCTCGGTCAAGCCGGGCGAGGTCTACGGGCTGCTAGGCCCCAACGGGGCGGGCAAGACCACCACGCTGCGGATGGTCCTCGGGCTGCTCCAGCCCACCAGCGGATTTGCCGAGATCCTCGGCTTTCGCAGCACCGATCAGCCGGACGAGGTCAAACGGCGCGTGGGGCTGGTCTCGACCAGTGCCGGGCTGTACCAATGGCTCACGCCGCGGGAGACGCTGCTGTTCTTCGCCGATCTGTATGGCGTCTCGACCGCCGAGGCCACGGCCCGCATCGACCGCCTCAGCGACGTCTTCGACCTCCGCGGCTTCCTCGATCAGCGCTGCGCCACGCTCAGCACCGGCCAGAAGCAGCGCGTCAGCCTGGCCCGGGCCTGGGTGCACGATCCGCCCGTGATGCTGCTGGATGAGCCGACCCGCGGTCTGGATGTCTTCGGCAGCAAGGCGATCTTCGACTATATCGACACCCTGCGGGGGCACGAGAAAGCCGTCATCGTCAGCACGCACCGGCTGCACGAGGCCCAAGACCTGTGCGACCGCTTCGGCCTGCTGTACCAGGGACGGCTGGTGCTGGAAGGGACGCTGAAAGAGCTTCAGGCCGCCACGGGACGCTCGTCGCTGGTAGACATGTTCCTGCACTCGATCCAGCACGCGCCGGGGGAGCAGGCAAGCGCATGAGTTTCGGCGGGCAAAGTTCGGGCGGGAGCGGGCCGCAGGGCCGGCGTCTTTCGGGCGGCCATCTCGGCCGGCTGGCCCTCAAGGAGCTGCGCGAAACGCTTCGCGACCGGCGGACGATCGTGACGCTGGTGCTGATGCCCATCCTCGTCTATCCGCTCCTCAGCATCGCCTTTCAAAAGCTCGTGCTGACGAGCTTTCCCGTCGGTGGCGGTCCGGGCGACGAGAGGTACCTGGTCGCCGTCAGCAACGCGGACGGCGACTTGTTCCGAAACAAGCTTGGGCCAAGCGAACGGGGTTCGGTCGCCGAGCGCAGCTCGGTCGGCGTGCATTATGTCGAGGATATCGAGCAGCGTCTGGCGCGACGGGAGGTGGACGTGGCGGCCCGGCGTCGTCCGCGGTCGCCGGACGACGCGCCCGGCACGGAGGTTTGGGAGCTGCTCTATCGCGACGACGCCCTGAGCCGCGAGGCGCTCGAGCACGTCGAGCGCCGTTTGCAGACCAGCGCCGTCCTGGAGTTGCGGCAACGCATCCGCCGGGCTACGGGCGTTCTCCTGCCGCCGCCGCTCGTCGTGGAGCGCTTTCAGATCGCGCCGGCGGAAAAGGGGATGGCCCTCTCGCTCTCCGCGCTGGTGCCGCTGATCCTGATTCTGATGACCATCACCGGGGCCGTGTACCCGGCGATCGACCTCACGGCGGGCGAGCGCGAACGGGGCACGCTCGAAGCCCTGATCGCCGCCCCCGTCTCCCGGCTGGGCCTGCTGGCGGCCAAGTATATCGCCGTGCTGACCGTCGCCCTGCTCACGGCCACGGTCAACCTCACGGCCATGACGGTCACCGTCTACAGCGTGGGCCTTGGCCCGCACCTGTTTGGCGCGCAGGGCCTGACCCTGGGCATGGCCCTGCAGGTGTTCGGCCTGCTGGTGCTGTTCGCCGGGTTCTTTTCGGCCGTGCTGCTGACCGTGACCAGTTTCGCCCGCAGCTTCAAAGAGGCGCAAGCCTACTTGATTCCGCTGATGCTGCTGGCGATCGCGCCGGGCCTCTTGAGCCTGAACGAGAGCCTGAAGCTCGACGGCGCCCTGGTCGTGGCGCCGCTGGTCAACATGGTGCTGCTGGGGCGCGACCTGTTCACCGGCACGGCCAACCCGCTGAACGCCGCCGTGGTCGTGCTCTCCACTTTGCTGTTCGCTTCGGCGGCGTTGGCGGTAGCCGCCCGGGTGTTCGGCACCGACGCTCTGCTGTACGGCAGCCAGGGGACCTGGACCGAGGCCTTTCGCGGCCCGCTGGAGCCGCAGCCCAGGGCCAGCGTGGCCACGGCGCTTTTGTGTGTGGCCGTGCTGTTCCCCGTGTTCTACAACCTGCAGGGGCTGCTCGGCCAATTCACCGGATTGACGATGAGCGACCGGCTGTGGACCAACGGTCTCTTCACAGCGGTGCTGTTTGGGGTGTTTCCGCTGCTCGTGGCGCTGTGGCGAAGGGTGCGGCTGGCGAGCGGCCTGGGGCTGCGGCGGCCGAGGCTGACTGTCGTCGTGGGGGCGCTTCTCCTGGGCCTGTCGCTGTGGCCCTGGCTGCACGAACTGGTCGTGTGGCAGCGATCGCTGGGGATCGGCAAGCTCGACGACTCCTTGGAGCGGAAGATCATCGAGATGTTCCGCGATGTCAAGACGCAGCCGCTGTGGCTGTTGCTGGTGACGATGGCCGTGGTGCCTGCCGTTTTCGAGGAGCTGTTCTTCCGCGGCCTGGTGTATCACGCGGTGGCGGCGCGGGCCAAGCCCTGGCAGGCGATCGGCGTGTCGGCCCTGCTCTTCGGCTTGTTCCACGTCTTCGCATTTGGCGCCTTGGCCACGCCTCGTTTGCTGCCGTCCACCGTGATGGGGTTGGTGCTGGGCTGGGTGTGCTACCGCTCCGCGAGCGTCTTACCGGGCATGCTGCTCCACGCCTGCCACAACGGCGCGGCCCTGACCGTGGCGTATTACGTGCAAGATCTCGACGTCGGCTCGTGGGGGATTCTCGATCAGCCGCATTTGCCGGGGGGCTGGCTGGCGCTGGCGGCCGGCGGCGCGCTGTTGGGCGCGTCGGCGTTCGTGCTGCGCCCACGCCAGCCGCTCGTGCCGCGCGGCGACTGAAAAGAGGCTGTCCGGCTGATCTTGGCATCCGCAATTCCCGGGTTGCTCCCAAACTTGCTCCCAGCCGTCGCCTCCGCTACCATGACGCACGGACAGAATCGAGGTTCCATTTCTTGATGGAAGGAGTGCGGCCATGAGACGCGCCATCGGCCTGGTCGGCACGAGCGTCTGCGGATTCGCCGTAATCTGTGGGTCGTTCGGGCAGTTCTGCGGCACGTTACGGGCTGACGAGGGCGCGGCCAAGCCGGCCGCCAATGCCGCCGCCAATGCCGCCGCCAATGCCGTCGAGAAGCAAGCCATCGCGCAGCTCTTGGAGATCGGCTGGGGCGATTCGTTCCGGGCGATCGAGCCGGCGCGGGAGCACTTTGAAGAGGCCAAGGCCGCCGCGCCGCGCGATCCGCGCGTGCCCTTCGCATTCGCGCTGGTGCACATCAAGCACGGCAAGCACAATGACGCCGCGAAGCTGCTGGACGAAGCGCTGTCGCTCGATCGGCGGCACCTGCCGGCGCGCGAGGCCAGGATCTGGATCGACGTGCTGCTGAAGCGCTATCCGGCCGCGCTGGTGCAGATCGACGAGCTTGCCGCCCTGCTGCCGGCGAAGGATGAACCGGGCGTCACCGACGAAACCAAGGCGCGTCATCGCGACACGGCGCGGTACGTCGGCCGGCTGTTCGGGTTCTTCGAAGGCCCGGCCGAGAAGTCGATCAACGCCGTGCGCGTGGCGGAGGCCAAGAAGGGGGTCCTGGAACGGCTGTCGGCGGAGCATCGGGAGGAGTTCGAGGCCGGCCGCAAGGCGGTTTCCGACCGCTTCGCCGAGTTCTTCCTCAAGCGCGAGCAAACCAAGGAGGACGAAGCGGCCGCGCAGAAGAAAACCAAGGACGAAGAGGCCAAGCGGCTGGCCGACGACAAGGCGGCCATCGCCGCGGACAAGCAAACCGTCGCCAAGCAAGCGGCCCAGACGCGCGAGCAGCTCGACAAATTTCTGAGCGATATCGACCGCCAGCTCGCGCCGCTGGACAAGGAGTATGCCCGGCTCAGCGCCCAGGCCATCGGCGTCCGCGAGCGGATGATCGACCTGGACCGCGACATTTCGCGACTGCTGCGGCTGGCCGACACCACCGAGGATCCGGGAACGGCCGCCCGTTACCGGCTCGACGCGGAGCGCGTCCGCGACATCCGCTCCCGTTATGCGGCCGATTATCGCGTCCTCGAGGGTCAGGCCGGGCGGGTCCGCACCGGGCAGGCCGCGCTCCTCAACGAGCGCGACACTGCGGTCGCGCGTTACAACGCCGAAGCCAAACGGCTGGGCAAGGAACAGGTCAAGCTGGCTCAGACCGAAAAGCGGATCGCACGCGACGAAGACCGCAACCGCAAGCCCCCCACGGGCAACAGCGACAAAGTGCACGTGCTGTCGCAGAAGGTCTTCGCCTTTACCACCTATGAGCCGTTCCCGCTGGAACAGGCCAAGTCGCGGCTGGTGGAGTCGCTGCGGTAGCGCGCTTGGAACAGAAGGTGACGAAGGCAACGAAGGGGAAGATTCAACCGCCCTGTCTTCGTTACCTTCTGTTCAAAACGTCCGGTTGCGGGCACACCGGGGTGGTGGCGGCTCCCCTCTCTCCACTCTTGTGCGACTTCATCAGGCGTTGGCGTGCCCAAGAACTAGGCACGCACGCTTTGTCTGCCCAACGGGTATGTTCCGGCCAGGGAGCGCGATTCGCGGCAACGATCCAGGGCGTGCCACTTTGCGACCGCGGCTCAGGCGACGCGGAGCAACAAAGGCACTTCCGCGGCACATGTTTTGCCCCGCTACTTACTGCGCTGGTGCAAGGTGAGGCGGATTGCACGGGAGCGTCGCGCCAGCGCGCGGCCGTTATTGCTTGCCTCACCGATAGCGGCGATATGACGTCGATTGCTGAACTTCCATTTCCCCAACATCGGCTTCCAGCCGTCGAGGCCCTTCTGGCCGGCAGCGCGACCACTCCCACGGCGGTCGCTTCGTAGCGCGCCGAGGCTGACGCCATGCAACTGACACGACGCCGCTGACAACTCGCGGAACAGCAGCCGTGCCAACCAGCGCACGGTGCGGCGCCGTTCGGCGCGGTGAACGTCGCAGGGCTTCATCGATTACCACCCGGAGGCGGAGGTCCCAGAGGCTTCCTGTAATGAAGTACGGATTTCTGATCGACATGGACGGCGTGATCTACCGCGGTTCGGAGCTGATTCCGGGCGCCGATCGGTTTATTGGCCGGCTGATTGACCTCGACATCCCGTTCCTGTTCCTGACCAACAACTCGCAGCGGACACGGCGCGACGTGGCGACCAAGCTGGTCCGCATGGGCATTCCGGCCGACGAGCGGCACATCTTCACCTGCAGCATGGCCACGGCCCGCTTCCTGGCTCGGCAGAAGCCCAGCGGCACGGCCTACGTCATCGGCGAAGGCGGGTTGCTCAACGCGCTGCACACCAACGGCTACTCGATCGTCGATCACGCGCCGGACTACGTGGTCGTCGGCGAGGGGCGGGCGATGACGCTGGAGATGTTGGAGCTGGCCGTGCGGATGATCCTGGCCGGCGCCAAGCTGATCGCCACGAACCTCGACCCCAACTGCCCCACGCAGAACGGCACGCGGCCGGGCTGCGGCGCGATCGTCGCCTTCCTCGAGGCCGCGACCGGCGCGAAGGCCTTCAGCGTCGGCAAGCCCAGCCCGGTGATGATGCGGGCTGCCCGCAAGGAGCTGGGGCTGGCCACCTCCGAGACGATCATGATCGGCGACACGCTGGAGACCGACATCCTGGGCGGCGTCTCGCTGGGCTACCACACGGTGCTGGTGCTCTCCGGCGGCACCCGCGCGGAGGACGTCGCCCGGCACGCGTTTGCCCCGGACCTTGTGGTGGGATCGCTGGCCGATTTGGATCCCAGCGGCGAGGAGATCGTCAAGTTGGTTGCGCCCCAGCAGCCCGGCGGCGGTCCGTCGCCCAGCCCCACGTTGCGCGCCGTTGTCCCAGCTGCGCGGCCGTAGGCCCCGTAGGTCCCGCCGGGCAGGACCGGGAGTTGGTAGTGCGGGCTTTAGCCCGTTGACCGCGTTTACGGCCTGAAGGCGGCACTACGAACGCGCTCGGTGGGGCTTCCACGTGGGGACACGCTTCCAGCGTGTCCAAGGGTCCAAAGGTTATGACGGGCGCGTTGAAAGCGTGCCCCACGGCGGTGCCGCGAGCCGAGCGGGCGTCACCGGCGGACCGTTTTCCTCTTTTTCCGCGGCGTCTTGAGGCCGGCTTTCATGGCGGCCAGACGCGCCACGCCGGCCACCCCGATGAAGCCCGCATGTCCGCCGAGGCTCGCGAAGTCGAGCGTAAGGCGCTGGGCGATGATCGGAAACGCGCGACGGTCGATCTCTTCCTTGACGCGCACCAGGAAGCGCCGCCCCAGGTCGCTGTCGTTGCCGCCGAACGTCATCTGCCCGCCCAGGACGACGCCGTTGGGGTCGATGGTGTGCAGCATCGTGACGATGCCGATGCCAAGGTACCTGGCGGTCTCCATGATGAGTTTCAGGGAGAACTCGTCGCCCCGTTCGGCCTCTTCGGCAAGGATGAGCGGCGTCAGCTCTTCGCCCGCATCGAGCCGCGGCCAGACCGAGGTCTTCGGACGAGATCGCTTGCCCGTCTGCCGGCTGTAGGTCCCGCCTGCCGGGCGGGACAGACCGCTCGACGACCCGCGGGACCCTTGTCCCGCCCGGCAGGCGGGACCTACTGACCCGCCCACGTGGGCGGCGATGCCGAGCGCCTCCTTGGTGCGGGCGATCACCGCGGTGGCCGACGCGTAGGCCTCCAAGTGCCCGAGCTGTCCGCAGGGGCAAACTCGCGCCGGCTCGGTGTAGTCGATGATGATGTGCCCCAGCTCGCCGCCGTGGCTGTTCTCGCCGTCCACGAGCAGGTCGCCGATGATGATGCCACCGCCGACGCCGGTGCCCAGCGTGAGCAGCACCATGCTGTGGAAATCGCGGCCGCGGCCGACCCAGAACTCACCGTAGGCGGCGGCGTTGGCGTCGTTGGCATACGTGACCGGAAAGCCGCAGGAATGGCTCACGCGGTCGCGGATGGGGAAGTTCACCCAGCCGGGCAGGTTGTGCGGACGGATCAGCATGCCGGCGGGAATGTCCATCGTGCCGGGTGAGCCAAGGCCCACGCCGCCTACGTCGCGCCGCTGGATGCCGATTTCATCGAGAGCACGCAACACCGCCTCGCCCATGCGGCGGGCGCCGTCCTCAGGTCCTCGCTCGACCTCCGTGGGAATGCTGAAGTGGTCCAGCACGCGCCCCAGGTCGTCCACGACCCCCACCTTGATGTTCGTGCCCCCCAGGTCCACGC
>JBGQHD010000226.1:0-7378 GCA_041497795.1 Planctomycetia bacterium | reverse complement strand
TGTTGCGACCCTCGGCATCTCGGCCGCCTGGTTCGTCGGTCAGAACGAGTTGGCAAGACTGGGGGAGCGCCGCTGGTCGCGTGCGCCCGGCCATCGGCCTCCACTCGATGCGCGGCCGGCGATCCCAGGCCAAGGCGACGACCTGCCGCCGCCGATTGTGCCGCCGGAGATCGGCTGGGTTCCACAGCCCGGGGAAGGCCCAGATCCGGGAGCGTTGGAGCAAGGCCCTGAGCCGTGGGCGCACGTGCTGGCGGCCAGGGGCGAGCCGCCGCCGTTCGAGGCGGTGTGCTTCGGCGACTTTCCGCTCGACCAGCGAGGGCTCAAATTCCGAGCCCGCTGGCTGACGCCCCTCGACGGCCAGTCGTCGCTGCACAAGCTGCGGGCCCCCTGGCCGGCCGGCACGGCGCTGCGGCTGGCCGTCAAGCCAGGCGAATCGTTTCGCATTCATATCTACGGAGGCGACGCGGCCGTAACGCTCGATTGCGCTTCGCCGCGCACCACGTGGGCAGCCTACGCGTCGGTCGCCACGCCTGGTCAAAGTAGTCGGCACGCTCCGCGTGCCGTTGACGGCACACGGAGTGTGCCTGCTACGATGACCGATCGCGGGCGGCCGGAGCCGGCCGCCCTCATCGGCTCCGACAACGACCGCTACAGCCGCACCGGCTTCGGACCCATCTCGCTGCACTACCACGACGGCCAGTTGGTCATGACGCGGGGCAACGTGCGGCTGCTCTCCGCGCCGCTGCCGGCCCAACCGAGCGAAGTGTATTTCGAAGGCTCGGCCCTCTGGCGTGGGATCGCCCTGTTCCGCTGCGGCCCCCCGCCACCGGAAGACGAGCCGCGGCCAGTGGTGCTGCGCTCCGACAAGCCGGCCAAGCTCCCTTGGACATTCAATTCGATCCGCGGCGCCGAGCTGGAGAAGCGCGACGACGGCACGGTCCGTCTCGCGTCGCAGCGGGCCGCAAGCGATGCCCTGGCGACGTTCCGCGTGACCGAGCCTAGCTTGCACGAGGTCGTGGTGCAGGTCGCCGATATGCAGCCCGGCACCGGCATCTTCCTGGGCGACAAGGAGGGCAAGCCGATCCATCGCATCGGTTTCCTCCGCGAGCAGCCGGGCGGACGCCTGACGGCCGAGTATTCTCCGCCCGGCGAGCGGCGCGACCAGGCGACCTACCCCACCCACGCCCAGCCGCCGCTGGTCCGCCCCGGCCAGTGGTTCCGCCTCGTCCTTGGGCTGGGCACGTTCAAAGCCTGGACCAGCGCCGACGGCGTGCACTGGGCTCGACTGCCCTCGCCGCCGCGCGGCACGCCACTGGGCTACGGCACGATCGGCCTCTATTGCCTGCCCGGCGAGCAGGAGCGGGCGATCGCGCTGGCGCATCTGGAGATTCGCGAGCTGGCGGCGCTCACGTCGTTGGCCTCGGCCGACGCCCGGGAACGCGCCATCTCGCTGGAGAACGTCGTGGACCTGCCCTCGTGGCTGCAAGGCGTGGCCGAGCACCAGCCGCGTGGCGTGGGCGCGGACGACTGGCGCAGGGCCTGTGCGCTGCGCACTCTGGCCGGCTCGCCGTCGCGCGAGCTTGGCGCGGCGCTGCTCGAATCGCTGGTGCGCGAAGCCATCGCGCAAGGAGACCGAGGAGCGCCGGCGGTTGCCCAAGTCGCCACCGGGAATGGCGGCGACGCGGCTGACAAGGGACCCGAAGTCCGCGAAACCACCGATTCGCGGCTCGCCGTCCTGCAGGAAGCCGCTCTGCTGTGG
The DNA here is from genome assembly GCA_041497795.1 of Planctomycetia bacterium. Classification (GTDB taxonomy): domain Bacteria; phylum Planctomycetota; class Planctomycetia; order Pirellulales; family S012-138; genus JBGQHD01. Next base: position 5,619 of record JBGQHD010000226.1, on the reverse strand, counting down.
GACGCTTGGGACGACGACGGCGCCGCGCGGTTGCTGCGCTGTTACGACCGGTTCGGCGCGGCCCTCGTGCGAGAGGGACGTCCCGGACGGTCCGCCCTCCTCGCCTCGGCCTTGGCCCGCAGCGAAATCTGGACCGCCGAGACTCCCCGGCCTGGCGATATCCTCCGCGGTCCCTGCGCCAAGAGCGAGCTGCTCGAGTACGTCACGGCGGCAAACTGGCCGGCAGTGCGGGAGCTGCGGGCACAGCTCGACTATTGGCGTTGGCCCGGCGACGCCACGAGTCCCAATCTCTGGCAGCCGCGCGAATTGACTCCCTGGATCGAATGGAGCGGCTACCTCGCCGCCCGGACGGGCGGCGTGAAGGCCGCCGCGCCGCTCGCCGAGGAAGGCGACCTGCCGCGCGGCCCGCGCAGCGGTCGTTGGCCCCGGCGCGTCCTCACGGAAGAGGAAAGGCGAGAGATCGAACGGCGCAAGTCGTCGCGGCATCCGCTCATCGAAGAGATCAGCAAAGACGGCTTCAGCCTGATGGCCGAGTTCGAGGCCTCGCTCTCCGGCGACGCCTACGAAGACGCCTGCCAGACGGCGATGACCGCCGACGCGCAGGCCGCCCTGGGCTTGCTCCCCTGGACCAAAGACCCGCAGCTTTCGCTGACCTTCCCAGCGGCCGTCGCGCTGGCGATGCAGACGCACCCCGGCCTGCGGCAGACGATGCTCGAGCGCTTCGCGGCCCCGGGCCTCGTGCGTCTCCGGCAGGCCAAGCTGGCCGGCGACGTGGCGGCGGTCCAGGCCACGACAGTACATCTCGTCGGCACCCAGGCGGCGTCCGAGGCGCACCACTTCCTCGGCGACCAGGCGCTGGCGGCGGGTGATTGCGACGCGGCCGTCGGGCACTACACCCTGGCCATGCGCGACGCGCCGGCCGACGCCCGAAAGCTGATCGCCGCCATGCTCCGCCTGGCCGGGGCCATGTCGGGCCGCGACGTCGGCGAGAAGCCCAAGGAGCCGATCGACTTCGGCGGCACGCGGCTCGGTCCGGACGAATTCGAGCAGCTCGTGCGCGAGCACCTGGACCGGCGAGGACGAGAGGGCGGGGCCCTGGCCGTTTTCGATGGGCGGGCCGCGTCGAGCGTTCCGCCACCGACGCACTTTGAGCTGCGGCCGTTCTGCGACTGGCCGATGCGCGGGCGGGATCCGTACAGCCCCGCCGCCGTGGACTCGATCGGCAGGCAGTTCGCCGTGGCCCTGGGCACCGACACGATGTACGTCCAAGAACGCGATCACGTCAAGGCCCTGAACCTGGCCAACGGGAAGGAGCGGTGGGCATCGCGGCTGCGTGAAACGGGCTTTCATCCGCAGTGGAATGGCATCGCGTTTCGGCCGTGCGTGGCGGGCGGCCGGGTGTTCGTGCGGCAATCCTTCCAGGAGGGGGGCCAGATCCTCTGCTTCAATGCGGCTGACGGCAGCCTCAAATGGCCGGAACGCCGTTTCGCCTCGCGGCCCGATGATGGCCGCCTCGTCTCCGATCCGCTGGTGATCGGCGATGGCCTGTACGTCTTCACCGTCTTTGACGAGCCGGACAACAATCCGGGGACGGCCTCACCCACCCTGGACCTGCGGCTGATCGTGCTCGATCCGGCCACCGGCGAGACGCGGCGGCGACATTCGCTGCTGCGGCTGCAGGCGCGCGAAAACTGGGGGCGGCCTGCGCGGATCGTGTGCAACGCCGTAATCGCTCAAGACCAGATCATCGCCACCGTCGGCGGCTGTGTGCTGTGCTGCGATACGAGCGGTCAGGCTCGCTGGGTGCGGAAGCAGACGCTGCTGCCGCATACGCTGCCCGACGTGGCGGCTTCGTCGCTCGCGCAGCCGCAGGAGCCGCCGCTCGTGCTGGGCGACCGGCTCTACGTGGCACAACGCGACGTGCGGGCCGCGGAATGTCTCGACCTGCACACCGGGCGATTGCACTGGCGTTACGTCTCGCCCGACGTGCGGCGCGTGGCAGGCGTAACGGGTGAAACGGCGGTCGTCGAGACGGCCGACGGCTTCGTCGGCCTGAACGCTGCGACCGGCGAGGTTCGCTGGCATCGCGACGTGGAGCACTTGCTCGAGGCTCGGCTGTGCGGCGCGAGCGACGGGACTCACGGCGAATTCGTCTATGCCCGGCGGGATGCGCTATTCGGCGGCCAGTCGCGGCCCAGTCTGGTATGGCTGGACCTGCGAACGGGGCGCGACACGGCCGTGCTTCCCTTGCCAGAGCTGCTGGGCCGAGAGGCGGTCGCGGGGCCGTTCGTCAGGCAGGGCAATCGCACATGGCTGTTCTCCGGCGAGAACACGCTCGATACCAAGCGGCGGATGTGGGAGCTGTTGCCGCGCGGCCCGCGGCTCCCGGCGATGAACGAAGAAACGGCCCTGAAGTTCTACCTGCCGGACTCGCCTTCCGAAGCGGACGGGGCGCTGCGCGGCGACGTGGCTGCCGCGGTCGGCTGGACGCTCCTCTCGTCGCCAAGCGACCCGCGGACGGGCTGGCAGGCCAAGTGGCAAAACGAGCCGGACGTGGCGGTGACGCTGGCCGGCCCGGGCCGGCCGGTGCGGCTGCTTCGCCAAGTCGCCGTGCCGCCCAAGGGGCCCGCCAAGCTCGCCATTCAGGTCGGCCACGAGCCGAGCGAGCGCTGGGAACTGGAAATCACGGTGGCCGGCAAGTCGGCGATCCGCTGCGAGGTCTCGCCCAAGACCGCCAGCGGCGGCTGGCTGCGGCGCGACATCGATCTGACGGCCTTCGCAGGACAAACGGTGTGGCTCTCGGCCACCGCCGGGGCGCTCGACGGCCAGCCGGCCCACGCCGCCTGGCGCAAACTAGAACCGCCCGCCGAGCGGGGGGCGTCAGCCCCCTGATAACGCGGCGGCGGCTTGATTCCTTCGTCCTCGTCGTCGTCCTCGTCCTCGTACTCGAAAAAGCCGGCCGACATCGAGGACGACGACGAGGAGGACCAGTTCAGAGTGATCGACCGGTGGTGCCCGCCGTAACCAGCCCCTTGTAAACGACAACCCCATGCGCCAGGATGTAAGTCTTCCCTCCCCACTGGCCAGCGGACCCGCACGTCTGCCTCGCGCTCTCCCTACGGCTTCTCGAAAGGCCCCCATGCGACATCGCTTCGTCTGCGGAATCGTCGTGGCGGCGGTTGCGATCACCGGAACGCTTGGCGGGGCCGCGCGGGCCGAGGGAGATTGGGAAATCACGCCGCAAAGCCAGCAGGCCCTGGAGCGGGGCCTGGCGTGGCTGGCCCGAAATCAAGGGGCCGAGGGCAATTGGCAATCCAACGACCTGGGCTTGGTCAGCATGGGGGCCCTGGCGTTCCTCTCGGCCGGCCACACGCCGGGCCGCGGCAAGTACGGCGAAGTGCTCGATAAGGCCCTCGACTACGTGCTCCGCAACGCCCGGCCCAACGGCCTCTTGAACATCGCCGGCCCGCAGCGCGACATGTACAACCACGGGCTGGCGTCGTTCGTGCTCGGCCAGGCCCACGGCATGACGGGCGACCCGCGGATCAGCCCGGTGCTCGATAAGGCGCTCAAGCTGATCATCGACACCCAGTGCGAGGACGGCGGCTGGGAGTATCAGGCCCGGCGGCAAGCCAACGGCCACGACCTGAGCCTGGCCGTGATGCAGGCCAAGGCGCTGCGCAGCGCCGTCGATAGCGGCTTCGAAGTTCCGCCGGAGGTCGTCGAGCAGGCGATCAAAAGCGTGCGCGGTTATTACCGCTCGAACCGCGGCAGCGGTAGTGACGAAGAGTTGAAGCGCAGCCCCGGCCAGTTCACCTATAACGGCAGCCGCGGCACCCTGGCCATGTCCGCCGCGGGCGTGGTCTGCATGCAGGAGTTCGGCCAGTATGAAGACTGGCGGATCGCCAAGAACATGGAGGTGATCACCGAGGCCATCCGCCGTATGAAGAACAATCGCCGCGGCGGCGGGCAGCTTCCGGTGGACGCCTACACGCTGTACTACGTCGGCCAGGCCCTGTACCAGGTCGGCGGCGAGCCGTGGCGCGAGACGTACCCGATCCTCCGCGACGCCGTGGTCGAAGGCCAACTGCGCGAAGGCGGCCGGGACAGCGACGGCATGTGGCGCGACGTCGGCCACGTCGGCGGCCGGCCCGGCGAGCTGTACGGCACGGCCGTCGGCTGCTTCATCCTGGCCATGCCGAACCGCTACCTGCCGATCCTGCAAGAAGGCAAGATCGAGAGCATCCGGAAAACGGTGGGCGGTAAATGACGAAGGTCGAAGCACGAATGTCGAAGGAATGTCGAATGACGGAATGACGAATGATGATTCAGACAATGATGGTTTGTCAGCGACCGCGACATTCGTCATTCGTGCTTCGTGCTTCTTTCGTCATTCAAACTTCGTCATTCAGGAATCCCGTAGGTCAGCCACTGAATGTTCCAACTCGTCGCCATCGGGTTCGCCATCGCCGGAGCGGTGGCGGCCCTCGGTCCGATCATCATCCACCTGCTCAATCGGCGGCGCTACCGCGCGCTGGATTGGGCGGCGATGGATTTTCTCCGCGAGGCGCTGCAGCGGTCCCGCCGCATCCTCCAGTGGCGCGACATGCTGCTCTTGGCCCTGCGGGTGCTGTGCATGCTGCTCTTCGGCTTGGCGCTGGCGCAGCCGTACTTCGCGCGGGCCGAAGCGGGCGCGGCGGTGCGCTATGGGCTGGTCGCGGCGGCAATCCTGGCGGGGCTGGGGCTGGCCATCTGGGCGGTCGTCTCGCACCGCCGCTGGACTAAGGCGATCGTCGGCGTACTGGCGCTGGCCGCGCTGGGCTACGCCGCCTGGGGCGTGTACGACATTCGCCGTTACGAGGCTGCTCTGGCGGGCGAGACGGGCGGTGGCCGGCAGCCGGTGCACGCCGTGCTGGTGATCGACAATAGCCTGAGCATGGGCTACACCACGCTCAACCGCACGCTGCTGGATGACGCCAAGGCCAAGGCCGCCGCGTTCATCGACGAATTGCCCCCCGGCAGCCGCATTTCGATCCTGCCGGTCTGCGGGCCGAGGTCCGAATTCAGCCTTGAGCCGTTCCGCACGAAGGAAGACGCTCGCGATGAGCTGAACTACGTCCGCGTCGTCGATCGCCGCGCGGGACTGTCGGCCGCGGTCGGTCTGGCACTCGAGGCGCTGAAGAAAGCCCCCGACGTGCCGCTGAAGCGAGTGGCCTTCATCGGCGATCAGCAGCTTGCGGACTGGCCCAAGGGCGTGCTCGATGCGGCCAAGGAATTGCCGGAGCTGCAAGTCGTGCAGGTCACCGCCGACGACATGGACAATGCCTGGGTCGAGGAAGTGAAAGTCCGCGACGGGCTGGCTGACGTGGAGCTGCCCTCGACGATTATCGCCACGCTGCGCTACGAAGGCCCGCAGCGCCGCGGCGGCGTGCAAGTCTCGCTCGAAGTCGATGGCGTGCAAGTCGCCACCAAGTCGGTCGATCTGGAGCCCAAGCAAGCGCTCGACGTCACCTTCACGCACAAGTTCGACGTCTCCGTCGAGCCGGGCGTGCCGGCTTTTTCGCGCGTCAAGGTCTCGCTGCCGCAGGACCGTCTGCCCCAAGACGACCAGCGCTATCT
>JBGQHD010000225.1:0-7408 GCA_041497795.1 Planctomycetia bacterium | reverse complement strand
TCGTGGGAGACGCCGATCGGCGCGCTGACCCCCAGCACCCACTGCACCGAATCATCGGTGTAAACCGCGTAGCGCACCCCCGGGTTGACGATCACCTCCGTGGTGCGGTCGCGCAGCCCAAAGTCGTCCAGTTCCTCGTTCCACAGAGCAACACACTCCACCAGGAAGTTCAGTTCATAGCTGGCCAGCCAGATGATGCTCCCGCCGAGGTTATAACCGTGCAAGTCGGTCCCGGGGGAGACCGCGCCGGGGAGCAGCGGCACCGAGACGTCGGGGTTGTAGGTGAAGCCGGCGTTGAAATGGAAAGCCAGCGGGTCGATCTGCTTGCTGACGGGCAGGTTGAATTGGTAGCCGATCGCGCCGGTCCCCAGCCCACGGCGCTCGTCTCCGGTCGGCAGGATCAAGCTCGCGCGAGGGGCCACGGCCGGCCGCCAGCCGCCGGCGTCTTCACTCAGGAGCTGACATCGGTAGTTGAGGAAGGTGTCGCCGAAACCGCCTTGCTCCTCGGGCGCGCCGCCAGCGGGCTTGTCGGAGAACTCCTCGAACGTCAGGGGAGTGAACGAAAACTGATGGTCCTGGCTCCAGAGCGGCAGCTCCATCACATAAACGAAGTTGAAGTCGCGGCGGCGGCCCAGTTGATGGGTCCAGCGTGCGTCCCAGGTCATGATGTGCTGCACGACGCCGGGCTCCTGGTTGTAGGCCTCCTCGACGAGAAAGGAATTGTCGTTGATATGCTTGGGCTCCTTGGCCTTGTCCTTCTGCTCGTCGTCGCCGTTGGACTCCTCGCTGCCGTTGCCGTTCTTGCTGCTCGTGCTCTTGCTGGACTTGTGCGGTTCGTCACATTTCGCCGCGGCAAATGGCTCGAACGCGTCGCACCCCGCGTCGCCCAGGTGCGACCCGGGTTCGAGCGACCAGGCCGGACCCGCGCCGAAAATCCACAGCATCATGGCCAGGGGCAGCCAGGGCCATGAGCACCAAAGCGAAACGCGCGACATGGAAGGCACCTCCGTGCAGCACAACCAGCGGCGCCGCGGGGCCGTCGGCGTGCCCGCTTCGCGCCATCCGTCGTTCATCTTCTGCGAGCAGCGGGCTTCTGGGCGTCAAATCCCACAAGGGAGGAAAAACCGCTACCCATCAGGGAGTATCGACACGCCAAGCGAGTTTTTGATAGCTCAAAATTCCAGGGCTTTCGTCCTCATTCTTGGGCGAGAAGCACGCTCTGGGCGTGTTGTAGCGATGGCGCAAGAGAGCCGGCCCGACTGGCGAGCGGGCGGGAGGACGCACAGCTTCGTTCGCTTGTGGTCCCAAGCGGAGATTGAGACCAAGGGAGAGACGAGCGCGCAACCGAGCTCACCCCGCGATCCTCCCTCGCTGGCGCGACGGGCTAGTGACGGCGCTTCTCACTTGTGCCCGTGGCGCGTACACTCAGAGAAGACATAGCTCTTCGGCGGATTGTCCTTTCCGGGCGGCCATCGGCCGTGCGGCCCCGGCTCGTCCCGTGCCCTCAGCGCGTCAGGACCCTATGAAGGCGACTTGCCACTTCGCACGCGGCCCCACGCGTGCTCGACGGTTTACCTTCTACTTGCTCGCGCTCGTGCTGTTGGGCCTGCCCGGCTGCAAAGGCTGCCGCGACACGAAGACGCTCACCAAGAGCGAGCTGGACGAAAAAGTCGCCGAGGAGAAGAAGAAAAAGCAGGAAGAGGAGAAAGAGCCTTTCGAGTGGGGCCGGGTGTATTCGCTCCCCAACGACATGGAGCGCATGAACCCGTACTTCAAGCCGGGCCATTGGACCGAATTCATCGCCGAGGCCTGGGCCAACCAGGCCGATTTCTCCGGCGAGCTGGTCACCGACCCGTTCCGGCTGACCGACCCCATCACCGGCAAAGACGTGGTGCCCTACCGCCTGGGCACCTCCCGGCCCGCCCTGCTTCCCAAGCAGCAGAAGAAGCACCTGGGGCTGGTGCTGTTCGTGCCGCCGGGCGACGGAGGGCGGAACATTCACTTCCGGCTCACGCCGCGCGGCAGCAGCCGCAGCGTCAAAGAGCAGCTCATCCGGGCTCAGCGGCTCAAGTCGTGGTGCTACAACTTCCTGGTGCTGGCGGCCAATCCGATCGATTACCAACAGTTGCTGAAGCCGCGGGGCGGCATGGACTCGCTGCATCCGCCGATGGAGGGCCCACAACACGAGTATTACAACCTGCGCGTGCCGAAGATCGATCGCTACGTGCCGGTGTCGGAGAACTCGCTGGCCTGGACCAGCACGGCCTACATCCTGTGGGATGGCATCGACCCGGCGCTGCTCACTACCGACCAGCAGAAAGCCCTGATCGATTGGCTGCACTGGGGCGGGCAATTGGTCATCAGCGGCCCCGATTCGCTGGACTTGCTGAAGGACAGCTTTCTTTCGCCGTACCTGCCCGCCACCGTGGAAGGGGACATCACCCTCACCAAGGACGACTTCAAGACCTTCGGCGAGAACTGGACGAACAAGCCGTGGACCGTCAGCGAGCGCGAGCGCCTCGAAGCGGCCAAGGCGAAAGGCCCCAAGGCGAAAGCCGAGCTGGGGAAGCCCCGGCCGCTGACCATCGTGCAGCCGTGGTCCGGCAAGAAGCTGACGCCCGTGGAGGACGAGGGCGTGGAAGTGCTCGCCAAGAGCGACCGTGCCGACGGCGCCCCGCTGGTGCTCGACCGCCGCGTGGGCCTGGGCCGCATCGCGCTGACTGCGTTTCGCCTCAGCCAAAAGGAGCTGCGGCTGAGCGCCTGGCCGAGTTTCGACGCCTTCCTCAACGGCTGCCTGCTGCGGCATCCGCCGCGCGAGTTCGTCCCGGGGACCGCGGTGGTCAAGGGCGTGGTGCGCGATCCGGACAAGCCCTACACTCCGGCGCGACCGCGGGGCAATCCCTTCAACCCCGTGGACGGCCAAGACCCGGACACCGACCCGGATTTCGCCCGGCGGGTCCGCGAGAGCATGCGGGCGGAGCTGGTCAGCCGCGTGCGGTATTTTACGCGGGACGCCGCGCTCGGCGCGTCGCTGAAGGTGTTCTCCGAGGCCGAGGGGTTGGAGTCTGACCGTCAACTGGACAACAGCTTCCTGATCGACGACCGGCCGTCTGGGGCCACCGAGATGAATCAGTTCGCCGCTCCGCCGGGGCGGGGCGACCCCGACGAGGAGCTGGCGTCTCCGCAAAACTACAGCTTCGGCTCCGGAGTCGCCGGCTGGAGCGACTTCAACCACCCGAGCCAGTTGGTCCGGCACGCGCTGGCCGACTCGGCCGGCATCGTGATCCCCAAGGCGAACTACGTGGTGGGCCTGCTGGCGATCTACCTGGCGGTGCTGGTGCCGCTCAATTGGCTCGTCTTTCGCATCATCAACCGCGTCGAATGGGCCTGGATCGCCGCGCCGATCATCACCATCGCCTTCACGGTGGTGGTGATCCGCTTCGCGGAGCTGAACGTCGGCTTTGCCCGCTCGCGGACCGAGATCGCGGTGGTGGAAATCCAGGGGGAGCATCCGCGGGCCCACGTCACGCGCTACACCGGCGTGTACACGTCGCTGGCCACGTCGTACGACGTGGAGTTCGACGACCCCAGCTCCGTGATCCAGCCTTACGCGGCCCACAGCCGGGCCGAACTCAATGATCCGAAGAACCCGCCGTTCATGCGCGACAGCAGCACCGTGCAGTTTCGCCGCGACGACAAGCAGATCACGCTGACCGGCTTCGACGTCTCCTCGAACTCGACCGGCATGCTGCACGCCGAGCACATGCTCGACCTGGGCGGCGGCATCGCCGCGCGGCAGGTGCGGGACAATACCTTTGAGTTGACGAATCGCACCAAGCTGAGCCTGAAGGGAGCGGCCGTGCTCAGCCGCGCGGGCGCGGCCTGGATCGGCGACCTCGATTCGAAGGCGAAGAAGACGGTGACGCTGGCCCCGCGGTCAACGGGCAGTGTCTCCAGTGCGGTTGCGGCGGCGGCCAAGGCCGTGGCAGCCGGCGATCCGGCGGACGGCGACGAGCCCGGTGCGCTCAATCAGCTCGAACAGGGCATCCGCACGGCTCTCAGCGACGCCGGCTGGTTCACCGAGCGCGAGCAGGACCAGATCACCGCCCGCGCCGGGCGCGACGACGTGCTCAAGGCCCGGCTGCTGGTGCGGCTGGCCGAAAACGCCGACACGCTGGCCGACGGCGAGCTGCGGCTGGTGGCCTGGACCAAGGAGGAGCTGCCCGGCATGCAGATCAGCCCCGGCGCGTCGCAGACCCGCTTCGCCAATGTCGTCGTGGCCCACCTGCGGTATGGCAAGCTCAGCGACGCTTCCTGGTGGCGCGACGACCGCAACGAGGACCTGCGCTCCCGCGAGGAGGTGCAGTTCCGCAACAAGCAGTTCAGGCCGTTTGACGATCCCGAGATGCCCGACGGTGACGGGCTCGATCTCGACGGCGACGGCGCGGCGGACGTGCCGGCCGATCCGGCCGCCATCCCCGCGGCCGCGCAGGCGTTCATTCGGCGCCACGACCGGAACCGCGACGGAGTGCTGGATCGGAACGAATGGTCCCGCAACAGCGTTGTGCCGCTGGAGGATCTCGACACCGATAGCAATGGCAAGGTGAACGCGGCCGAGCTGGAAGCCTATTTCCGCAAGCAGTTCGAAAGCCCGCCGCCGTAAAACGCAGGAAGAAGAACGTCGAGAAGCCCGGCTTCTCCAAGAAGCCGGGCTTCTAACGCCGCCCACACATCTATCCCCTTCGTGGATCTATGATCGAGCTGCAGCAATTCACCAAGGTGTACGGCGACCTGGTGGCCGTGAAGGACCTCAACCTGCGGATCGAGACGGGCCAACTTTTCGGCTTCATCGGCCCCAACGGCGCCGGCAAGAGCACGACCATCCGCTTTCTGGCCACGCTGCTCAAGGCCACGTCCGGCGAGGCGATGGTCAACGGCTACAGCGTCACCCGCGACCCGCTCAACGTCCGTCGCAGCATCGGCTACATGCCCGACGCCTTCGGCGTGTACGACGGCATGCGCGTCTGGGAGTTCCTCGACTTCTTCGCCGTGGCCTACCGCATCGGCAAGAGCAAGCGCAAGGCGGTGATCAACGACGTGCTGGAGCTGCTGGACCTGACGCACAAGCGCGACGACTTCGTCAACAGCCTGTCGCGCGGCATGAAGCAGCGGCTCTGCCTGGCCAAGACGCTGGTGCACGATCCGCCCGTGCTGATCCTGGACGAGCCCTCCAGCGGCCTTGACCCGCGCGCCCGCCTGGAGTTCAAGGCGCTGCTCAAGGAGCTGCGCCGCATGGGCAAGACGATCATTATCTCCAGCCACATCCTTTCCGAGTTGGCCGACACCTGCACCTCGATCGGCATCATCGAGCGCGGCGAGCTGCTGATGCACGGCTCGATCGACGAGGTCTACCGCCGCATCCGCCGCAACCGCCACGTGGAAATCCGCTTCAGCGGCGCCAGCGGCAAGATGGACGTGGCCCTGTCGATCATCCGCAGCATGCCCGAAACGCTCGACGTGCAAGTGCTCGGCAGCCGCGTGAGCCTGGAGATGGAAGCCGACGACGAAAAGCTGGCCAAACTGATGAACCGCCTGGTCACCGAAGGAGTCGGCATGCACTCGTTCGCCGACAAGGACCCGACGCTGGAGGACGTGTTCATGATGGTGACGAAGGGGCTGGTGGTGAGAGTTAGGGGCAAGACACCCCCCTCGTTCCCAAGCTCCGCTTGGGAACGCAGGTCTTGAAGCTCTGCTTCAAGCAAGAAGAATAGACAACCACGAATAGCACGAATAACACGAATGAGAAGCACCCGATCCCCATCCTCAACGTGAGATACGCAACTCTTGGCTAGACCGAAAAGTCGATCCAGCACGCGGGCAATGACGCTTGCCCAGCGAAGGGCTTTTTTGAAGCTGCCCTTGGCGGAGCGGCGCCGACGGCTGGAAGCCCAGGCGAAGCGCATGATCAAGCACTACTGGGCAAAATCCAAAGTGGCCAAACGCGAGGCTTGGCAAGGAGGCGACGTTGTTGACGCCTAAAATCGGCCTCAAACGTGGAGAGATCTGGCTTGTGAGTTTCGCTTCCGCTTGAATCGCTATGTCAGCACGCATCATAACCTGCCGTTTCGCTTTTCTTGCCTGCGTAGTCGTGGGCGTAGCTTGCGCGAACCTGATTGGAATCGTTGGGTTTTGGTGGAAGGCCGGTGCGTCGGACCGGGAAGTCTGGAGGAAGTACGCCGAGGACGCAACAGACTACGATGCGAAACCCGAAGAGTTTCGCAAAGCGACGTACTTCTTCGAGTACACTGACGTAAAGCGGTCCCGCGTACACGGTTGGCCCTTCCGCTGCTTATGGTGCGACGTGATCACTCGAGGCCGGGGCGACCTCAGAGTGCGGGCGACTCCATGGCTCTTCGATGGAGCCGACGTATACGAGCTCCGTGTGTGGCCGCTTGTGTCTGACATCACGGTCGCGATCGGGATGGTGACTTCGGCCTACTGGGTCTTGAGGCGTCCAAGGAAAAGAAAGTCACAGTTCACCCTCGCTTCGCTGCTGGGAACAGTGTTCGCAGCCGCGCTGACGCTGTGGACGTGGCTGTCGCGCGAGCGATTCGAGAACAGCGTCGCGGAGGCTCTCCATTACTTCGGTGGGGCCAAGGAGTGGTTGGCATGGTTTGGTTGGTACCTTGCCATTGCCACCACATTCATCGCATTGAGCTGCGTGATCTTGGCAGCCTTGCATACCGTTAGGTGGCTATTCTCCGGACTACGTAAAGCGGACGTGGACTCAGCGCTGTCGCAAAGAGTCGCTGTTTAACAGTGCGATTATGTACCTCCTCGACAATCCCGTCCTCCAGCGCGAGCTGCTTGTGAACCTCCGGATGATCCGGGCGTTCGTGTTGCAGTTCCTGTATCTGGGCCTGTTGGGCCTGCTCGTCTACTTCGCCTGGCCGCACGATCAGAAGATCGATACTCGCAATCCGCAGGCGGCCATTCGGCTGGTGAACCTGTTCTTCCTGGGGCAGTACATCCTGGCCTCGCTCATGGCCCCCACGTTTGCCGCGGGGACGATCACGGGCGAGAAGGAGCGCAAGACCTACGAGATGCTGCTGGCCAGCCCGCTGCGGCCAGGGGCCGTGGTGCTGGGCAAGCTGTTGGCCTCGCTCACGCATCTGGCGTTGCTCATCTTTTCGTCGCTGCCGATCGTGATGTTGTGCCTGCCGCTGGGGGGCACTTCGTTCTATGAAGTGCTGGCGGTGTACTTCGCGCTCATCCTCTCGACGGTCACGTTCGGCATCATCAGCGTGGCGTGCAGCAGCTACTTCCAGCGCACGGCCGCGTCGCTGGTGGTGTCGTACCTCATCATCCTGCCGCTGGCGCTGCTCGGCCTGCTCTTCTGGCAGGGCTT
>JBGQHD010000224.1:0-7416 GCA_041497795.1 Planctomycetia bacterium | reverse complement strand
GTGGCGACGAAGCGCACGCGTTCGTCGGGGCTTTCGAGGAACTGCGGTAGCTCATTGAGAACACCGGATACGTTCGCCGCACGAAGTGCAAGCAATACGCCGACCTGCTGCTCCGGCTTAGGTAGTTTGAGCACGTCGATCTTGGCCAGCGCTTCGGGCGAGCGGCGCAGGGCCTCGCGAGCAGCCGATTGGAGGAACGGATCGTCGGACTCCAGGCTCTTCAAGATGATTGCCAGCCCCGCATCTTCGTGAGAGCCTAACGTCAGGCGGGCCAGCGCGGTGGATTTAACAGCCGGCAGATCGTCGCGGCGCGTGAGGTCGAGCAGCGTGGACCGGTCTAACGAGAGCAAGCCGGCGGCCAGTTCGCAAACCCCATCCGATGGGTCTTTGAACAGAATGCGGAGAAACTCTTCGTCCGCGACTCCCGTGGACGAGAGTGCGCCAACGGCGGTGGCGCGGACGCGATCCGTCAAACCACGCAGAGCATCATTGGCTAGCGATTTCCGCTGCCGCGGGTCTGCCGAGCGGGAGCGAGCCACTTGCTCGCGCTGGTGACGATCCGGCAAGTTCAGCGACGTCGTTGCCGGCCGCTGGGGCGCCTCCTTCGGTCGCAGCCGCCATACCCGCCCCTTCAAATGCACCTCATACGACTTATCGACCCAGTCCGTCACGTAGATCTCGCCATTGCGGCCTGCCGCCATCGCCACTGGCCGAAAGTCATCGCCGCCGACCACGAGCGGCTGGCGATCCGCCCGGAACGACGCCCCGCGCCGCTCCAGCGTGAACAGGTCAATGCGATAATCGCCCCACGACGTGACCAACATCTTGCCGCGGTGCTCGTCCGGCCAGCCGGCGAACTCGCAGGTGAGGAGGCCCGACGGGGCCTCGCCCGTGCCGGCCACCATTGGCAGCGTGCCGGGCAGCTCGCCGTTCCAGGCGGTGAAGGGGTGCAGGCCGGCCCGGCCGTTGCGGTAGCGGTAGCCGTAGTCGCCGCCGGGCACGATGTGCAAGAGCCGGCACGGCGGGCGGCTGTCGGGGTCGTTATCCACCGTGAACAGCCGGCCGAAGACGTCGAAGTGCAGTTGCACGGGGTTCCAAAAGCCGGTGGCGATCCGCTCCACCTTGCCGCCGTCGGCTGTCGCGCGGAAGATGTTGCCCCCTTCGCCGCCGCCGCTGACCACCGAGCCGTCGCTGCCGATCAGCTTGAAATCGGCCCCCAGGTTCTCGCCCATGCTGATGACCATGCGGTTCAGCCAGTCGAAGGCGACGCTGAAGAGGCCGTTGTGCGGGTAAGTGGCGGTGGTCTCCAGCCGCATCAGCGTCTGCCGCTCGTCGGCCACGCCGTCGCCGTCTTTGTCGCGGAGGCGGATGACTGACCCGCGCGTGCAGACATAGAGCGACCCGTCGGGGTGGGCCGTCATGTGCATGGCGGCGGTGAAGCCGTCGGCGAAGACGGTGAACTTGTCCGCCTTGCCATCATTGTTCGTGTCTTGCAGCCAGACGATGCGGTCGCTCGGATGGCGGTTGTAGCCCTTGGGCGGGAAGTGCGTGTTGCTCTCCAGCACCAAGAGGCGGTCTCGCTCGTCCACGACGATGCCGATCGGCGTGGCGATGTCCGGCTCCTTGGCGAAGAGCTCGATCGTCAGCCGGTCGTCGAGGACGCGCGGCGGCACTTCCAGCGCGGAGCGTGCGACGTAGGAGGGCTCCCCATGGCGGGCGGCCGGCGAGGAATCGGCGAAGCGCACAGCAGCCCGGCTGCTGGGAGCAGCCGGGCTGCTTTCCGCGCGGGCTCTCTCGCTGTCGAAATGCCACAGGCCGACGGTCTCCTTCTCCACCTGCGGCGCCTTGTCGGGCAACTTGGTCGGCACGTGTGCCCCGCGGACAATCTGCACTTCGTCGATCAGCCCGGCGCAGCGCAGCCCGCCTTCCAGCAGCGAGCCGATGGCGATGTCCTCAAACCGGCCGATGGCGCCCTTCGACTTGATCGCCTCGTCGGCCACCTCCTTGGCGTCCACGTACAGCCGCACGCGGCCCGGCTCGTAGACCATCGCCAAGTGGTGCCAGCGATCGTCGCAGATATCGACCTCGGATCGCACATGATCCGGCGACATGCCGTTGAGGAAGGCCGTGAAGTGGCCATTGCCGGCCACCGTGAACAGCTCCCAGTGCAGCGAGGAATACTTGGTCTCACTGGACACCAGGATGTTAAACGCCTTCTTCTCCGCCAGCTTAGCCCAGCAGGAGACCGTGAGCGGCGGCGTGCGCAAATCGGCATGCCCGCGAACGACCGCCGAGGCCACGCGAGCATCGAGCGCCTTGCCGAAGCGCCCCTCGGCCAGGGCAGAAGACGAACCTGCATCCGTCGATTGTTTCGCACCGTTCTTCGGCGGCGATTGCGCGAAGGAGAGATCGACAAGCGTGACAAAAAGGGCGAAACCGACGAGCCAGTGCGTGCGTTTCATGGCGAGTTAAGTTGCTGCGAGTCCGGGGATACCGCGGCGGGAGGATCGGTGATGGAAGGATTGTTGGCGCTGTCCTCCCGGGCCTGGAGCCAGGCGATCAGGACCACGCCCACGACGATCAGCATACCCGCGGCCAGACGGCGGCGGAAATCTTCTTCCTTAAAGAACAGCCAGCCACCGATGATTGAGAAGATCACCGAGAGCCGCATGATGCCCACGACGTACGGACCTGGGAGCACACGGATGGCGTACAGCTTGGCGGCCATGAAGATCACCTCCAGAAAGCCCCGCGTCCATAGGCCGCGCCGGTCGGCGGCCAAGGATTCGCGACGCTGCTTGTGCATGAGCACAAATGGCGCGACGAGCAAGGCCGAAACCAGCGTCATGGTGAAGCCGGCGAGCATGGGACTCCAAAAATCGGTGGGATCCGGCGGCTTGGTGTCTTTCATCGCCAGGCGGTCGAAGCAGGTATTGATCGCGAAGAACACCGAGGCCGTCGCGGCCAAGATGATCGCTTTCTTTTGCGACGCCCAGTTGGCGCTGGAGGGCCGATAGACCAGCACCAGGCTGCCGAGGGTCACCAGCAGCATCGCCCCCAGCCCGAGCCACGATAGGTGATCGCCGGTGATCCAGGGCGAAAGGATGAGCAGAAACAGCGGATTGATCGAGAAGATCGTGGCCACGATCGAGATGTCGCCGTGCGCGAAGGCGTACATCTTCAGCCCCTCAGCCAGCGTGTCGGTCACCGCCCGCGCGAGGACGAAGATGATGAAGATCGTTGAGCCGAATTTCGAGAGACCCAGGGCGTACAGAATCGTCAATGCGGCCAGATAAAACGGCAGCGCGAAGGCGAACGAGGCGAAAGTCGAGGTCGCGCCGTCGATGCGGAAC
Organism: Planctomycetia bacterium; assembly: GCA_041497795.1. Classification (GTDB taxonomy): domain Bacteria; phylum Planctomycetota; class Planctomycetia; order Pirellulales; family S012-138; genus JBGQHD01. Next base: position 4,063 of record JBGQHD010000224.1, on the reverse strand, counting down.
GACAGCCGCTTGCTTAACAGATCTTTGCCCGCCGCGCAGGCGGCGCTGAACAGTCCCGCGGACGTGGCGCCGATCACCGCTGCGGCGGTCAGACCCATGGAGGCTTGCTTCGGAGCGAGAGTGGGGACGGCCAGCTTGGCGGCCCAGGCGGGCAGGAAGGCCCGCCCCACGGTCTCTTTTACACCAACACCCCCTGCCGAGCCAGACAAGCCACGTGGTCGCGTCTCTCCGAGACGCGAATGCGAGTCTCGGAGAGACTCGCCCACGTGCCACTCGTGCACTTGACCCGCGAGTTTCAGCTTTCCAGCTTCCACGGCTCCCGGTACGGCCGGCTCAGCATCTTGGCCGCTTCGGCGTCACCCTGAATCTGCTCCTTGTCCGGGTCCCAACGCAGCTTGTCCCGGCCGAGCCGCATGGCGATGTTGCCCAGGTGGCAGATGGTGATCGACCGATGCGCTGTCTCCACCGGGGCGGCGGGCTCTTTCCGCGACAAGACGCAATCGATGAAGTTGCGATAGTGGTTGCTGCTCTCGTAGAGATGAGTCTCGTTCGGGCCGATCTTCGATTCGAGAAGCGACTTGGGGTTGGCGTCGCGCTTGCCGCGGTCCACCCACACCCAGCCATCGCTCCCCTCGAAGGTGACGCCGCTGCGCTCCTTATTAGAGACGATCATCTTCACGCCGCTGGCATAGATCGCCTCGAAGTAATACTCGGTCGCCGTGTTCCACAACTCGTCGGGCGGGAACACGCCCTTGGCGTTGCGGATTTCGATCGGGCCGGTGCGCTCGGTGCCCATGCCCCATTGGGCGCAGTCGGGATGATGCCCGCCCCAGTCGGTGACCTGCCCGCCGGAGTAGTCGTAAATCCAGCGAAAGTTCACGTGGCAGCGGGCCGGCGCGTAAGGGGCCGGGGGGGCCGGGCCAAGCCAGAAGTCGTAATCAAAGCCCTCGGGCACCCGCTCCGGTTTCTTGCGGTCGCCGGTCTTGGCGTAGTCGGTGCGGCCGGCCGGCAGGCCGACGCGGACGGTGTGCAGCTTGCCGATGCGGCCGTTGCGGACCAGCTCGCAGGTGTGGCGAAAGTTGCTGTCGGACCGCTGCTGGCTGCCGGTCTGGAAGACGCGCTCGTACTTCTTCACGGCGTCGCTCATGGCCCGCCCTTCGGCGATGGTCAGCGACAGCGGCTTCTGGCAGTAGATGTCCTTATGGGCTTTGGCCGCGGCGATGGCCGGAATCGCGTGCCAGTGATCGGGCGTGCTGACGATCACCGCGTCGATGTCTTTGCGGCCGATCAGCTCGCGGAAGTCGCCGTACACGTCGCAGCCCTTGTACTTGCCGGACTTCTTGTCCGCGGCGTAATGCTGCTCGACCAGGCGCCGGCCAGGCTCGCGTCCGGCGACCGCTCCTTGCCAATAGCCGGCGCTCTCGCGATTGACATCGCAGACCGCCACGACCTGCACCCGCGGATCGCCCAGCAGGCCGCGGATGTCGCCCATGCCCATGTTGCCGGAGCCGATGGCGCCGATCGTGATACGCTTGCTGGGGGCCGGCTTTTTGTCCTGCCCGAGGCTGGACGCGGAAATGATCCAGGGGGCGCTCAAGGCCCCCGCCGAGGCGGCGGCGGTCTGGCGAATGAACTCTCGGCGCGTGGCTTGCGGTTGGCGTGCCATGGCGATGCTCTCCTGGGGTAAGCAGCGGGGTGCCGGCCCTTCAGGGTATCGTACAGACCGGTGCATCTCCAGAAGCTCTCTCGAATCGAGTAGAATCGACGAGTTGCCGACCAAGCACTCCCCAACGAAGCATGCCCAGGCGGTTGTCTGATGAGTCACCCTCGCTCTTCGCGTCAGCGATACAGGCTCTTCCTTCAAGACTATCAGCAGCGGCGACTCGACGATCCGAGCGAGACCGGCGAGATGGGCGACCCCCCGCCGGAAGCCGCTGCCCGGCGGCTGCGCCGCGGCAAGCGGCGCGAGTATCTGCGCGAGTACATGCGCTGGCTGTGGCCGCATCGCTACGCGGTCGGCGTGCTCTTCGCCTTCGCCCTGCTGGCCGGCGTGCTGGAAATGGTCGAGCCGCTGTTCATGCGGTTCATCATCGATCACGTGCTGCTCAACGACACGCTGGCCTCGGCGCTGCGCCTGTCCCACCTCCACATGGCGGGCGGCGTGTTCGTCGGCGTGATCGTCTTCTCCAAGCTGATCAACGTGCTGAAGGACTACCGCCAGCGGCAGCTCAACGTGCGGGTGATGCTGTCGCTCCGCCGGTCGCTGTTCGAACGGCTGCTGCACTTGCCGCTGCAAAGGCTGTGGGAGATGAAGACCGGCGGCATTTTGTCGCGCCTGACGGGCGATATTGACACGACGACCGGCCTCTTGCAGATGGCGATCGTCTCGCCCGCCATCTCGATCATCCGGCTGCTCATCGCGGTGGGCGTGCTGATGTTCCTCAACTGGCGGCTGGCCCTGACCGCCCTGGCGATCATCCCCGGCGTGATGCTGCTGAGCTTTGCCGTGGCGCGGCGCATCCGGCCCATCTACCGTTCGGTCCGCAAGGACGTGGAGCAGATCGACGGCCGCGTGAGCGAGACCTTTGCGGGCATTCGCGTCGTGCGGGCCTTCCGGCGGGAAATGCGGGAGCTGCTCGACTACATGCTCGGCCGGCACACCGTGCTGCGGAAGGAGCTGTTCGCCCATCGGCGGGAGCTGGTGCTGTGGACCTCCTGGGGCCTGCTGCTGGGGGGCGTGAACGTGGTGATCATCTGGTATGGCGGCTACTTGAACATCGTCGGCGGCGCGTCGATCGGCGACATCATGGCCTTCCAGTGGTACACGTTCCTGCTCTTGAACCCGGTGTGGCAGATCGTCAATTCCTTCTCCGAGCTACAGCGTTCGCTGGCGGCCATGGAGCGGGTGTTCGAAGTGCTGGCGATGGAGCACGACAAGCCCGACCGGCCCGGCGCCGTCGAGGCGCCGCCGCTGGTGCGGGAGCTCGACTTCGAGAACGTGGAGTTCGAGTATCGCGAAGGCCAACCGGTGGTCCGCGACTTCAACGTCCGCGTGCCGGGCGGATCGGTGGTCGCACTCGTGGGCCGCAGCGGCGCCGGCAAAACGACGGTGACCGACCTCGTGGCGCGGTTCCACGACCCCACGCAAGGACGCATCCTGCTCAATGGCTGGGACATCCGCGACCTTCGCCTGGGCACCTACCGCGACCTGCTGGCCGTCGTGCAACAGGACGTCTTCCTGTTCGACGGCTCCGTGCGCGACAACATCGCCTACGGCCGCCGCGAGGCAACGGACGCCGAGGTCGAAGACGCCGCCCGGCGGGCCAATGCGCACGAGTTCATCGCCAAGCTGCCCGAAGGGTACGAGACGTTCATCGGCGAGCGCGGCGTCAAGCTCTCGGGCGGGCAGTGCCAGCGACTGGCGATCGCCAGGGCATTTCTGGCGGCACCCCAGATCCTGATCCTCGACGAGGCCACCAGCAACCTCGACACGGAGAGCGAGCAGCTCATTCAGTCGTCCATGGCGACGCTGCTGGCCGGGCGGACCACCTTCGTGATCGCCCATCGCCTGTCCACGATTCGCCGCGCCCACCTGATCCTGCTGATGGAAGACGGCCGCGTCATCGAGCGCGGGACCCACGAGCAACTAATGAACGCCCGCGGCACGTACTGCCGCATGGTGCTAAGGCAGATGGAATCGTCGGGACAAACGGACGAACCGCTGTGGAGCTGATTCGCAAGCCATCTCTCGGGTCCGCGTTTTCGGCATCGGAACCCGCATCCCTCCGAGCGGTGGCTAGGTGTCCTCACCTGAAAAGAAGACGATTCTCGGGCCGACTCGAAACAACTGTCCCTCGACATAGTCGCCCGATGCATTTCTCGAATACGGCAACATGCACGTGATGGCGCAATCGTCGACATGGTCAAGGTCAACTTCGATTGCGTCCACCTGCGATCCGTCCTGGGCTGAGCGGTAGGTGATATTGTGGGCAAACGCGATAGCTCGTAGTTCGGAGCGAGCGCACATGTCCCGAATCGTCTGAATGACGGTATCGGCAAGTAC